>NC_015632.1 GCF_000179575.2 Methanothermococcus okinawensis IH1
CAATTTAATGAATGATTTTTATGGTTTTATAATATGGATTTTAGAGCTCCGATAAAATTTCATTAACAATACTCAAAGCCTTATTATAATCTGCACCGCATTCAGACAATCGGGAAGCTATATCCTCTGGTGAAATAACATCAATTTGGTATCTTCTTACCAATTTCATTCTCATAGTATCTTGATTAGCTTTGGCTTTTGTGGAAGTCTCATGTCCTAAGTATCGATCCACATATTTTCCAGCTTTTTTTAGTGTATAATATATTTTTTCTTTTTCATTTCCTATTTCTTCAACCAGGTAATAATCACCTAATTTTTGCAGGAATAGTTCCGATGCTCGAAGTTTTCTAAGTCCATGGATGCTAATTTTATGATCTATATAATAACTTAAATCATTCCTTTTTAAACATTCTCGAAAAAACTTATTAATTGCTCCTCTTTTAACAGGGATAATCCAATTATTTTTATTTATATCTTTGGAAATACATTCTTTTTTAATATCACTTAATAAAATATATTCTTCTTTTGACAGTGCAGGGATAACCCTATAAACTCCACCTTTGCCCTTCCTAATTATAAGGTATGCATCATAAGGGGATTTGTCAATTACAAACTTTTGTAATTTTTGAGGTATTTCGTCAAAACTCATGGCAATATCATTATAACACAATCGTGACAACTCAGATACACGAAGACCAAAGTGACGAGCTAAGGGAATACCTATTTTAGCAGTTGATTTGGAATTTCTAAAAAAATCACTGTTTATTATTTTTTCATAGTGAGCGGGATCTATTCTCATAGTCCTATCTTCACATCTAACAGCGTCAATAGGAACATGAATCCCTTTTGCAAAATTAAAAATGTAGCTTGGATTATTCAAATCTTTATTAAAGGATTTTTGTGAAGCCAGAGCAAGGGCTTTTATCATTGCAGTGTATTTCCTCAATGTGCTATAATGCACCCCTTCTTTTGCTTTTGTTTCAAGGAATTTTTGAGCCATCTCAGGTGTTATATCCTTAATGTATTTTATGCCATAAGTTTTTTGAATCCAGTCACCAAACAGTTTTGCAAATTTTTGAAGTGATTCTTTATAACTTTCTTTACATTTGTATCCTTGGAAAAAATCACCACTCGACGAAATAAACCAAATATTAGCTTTTTTAGTTACCCACGTATCATAGTCTATGTTGCCAGTCTTTAATTGATTGTCAAGCTCCCTCCATTGATTTTTTAACTCTTTTTTTGGAGCTTTCCATTTATAGGATTTAGTAACCGCGAATAAAAACTGGTGTTTTACTGCTCTATGTCTTGCCATGTTATCACTTAATTTCAATATAATAATATATCAAAATAATAAAAATAGTCCTTTTTTCGCTCGTCAGCGAGTAAGTGGGGCTTACTCGCTACCGATACCCCCTTAAATTAATGTCCCCAGTATAGTAGTAACAATATAAAAAACACTCTTGAACCCACAAGGCTCAATATCAGAGCCTACAAGCACCATGGAACAGGCGGAATATTCCAGTCCCCATTCCAGCTCCTCCCTCATCTTATCATATTAATATATGATAAGGTCATTGATCATCGGAGCTACTTTAAAATTTAAATTTAAAAATAGATTTTTTTCAAAAGATTCTTTAGTTTTGTATTTAATATTTATATTATTTTTTTCTTTTCAATTTTTCGCCAACAAATTTTTTGATTTGATATTTATACAATTATAAAGTACACTATTTAAGTATATAAATCTAACGGAAAAAGCCTTATAGCATGTTTTTATCGTATATAAATGTTTCTATTTTAAAAAAAACGCTAAAACATTGGAAAAATTACAACATACAAGTAATAATAAATATGAAAAATTTAACAAAATATAATATTAAAATAGAATGTTCCACAAATGTTCCAATACATTATGGAACATAAAACAAGAATAATCCATCGATAAAACTACTAAAATAAGATAAATATATCGTTAAAAAAAATGTTCCATATTTTTGTGTTTTCTATGTATATATTTTTAGAAAAAAATTTAATAATAATACTAAAAAAAATATTAAAAAATTAATTAAAAATTTTTATAACAAAATATTTTGGAACATTTGGAACATTTGGAACATAAAAATAAATAAGAAAAAATAACGGAATAAACAATAAATAAAAGCCAAATTAATAATATTTTATGTTCCTTATATATGTTCCATACAATGAACATTTGGAACATTGTATATTATATTAATTTTAAACTTTGAATTTCTAAAAAAAACTTCAAAAATAGCAATCGTTTAAAATTCATATAGCATGTTTTTATTGTATATAAATGTTTGCATAATTCTTATTTTAAAAAAATAAATATGCTATGGAGCCTATGCTTGAAAAAAAGCAAAAGGTTTAAATATTAAAAATGTAAAAATAGTATATATTAAATAATTAAATTGTAGATGTTGGCTGCATCTACATGAAAAACACCATATATTGGTTTATTTTATTAATTATCAATAAATTAATAGTTCAATCTAATTTAACACACGGTGATATATTTACAACTAAACACACTGTGTATGTAATTAATTACTGTATATGTAAATAACTGATTAATTAAACAACTAAACACAGTGATTAAACACGGTGATATATCTATGGCTACTTCTATAAATACTTTTCCAAAGGAACTATTTAATCAAAATACAAACATAAAGGAATCAACAAATATATTATATAAAAAAGAAATCTCTACAAATGAGATGGACTATTTTATAGGCTCATATAGTGATATTAATAAACCTATTTTTAAGAGACTTAGAAAAATCTATCCTTTTTTAGATGAGGAATTGCAAAAAATAGCAACATCCAGCAATAAACACAATATAAAAATAATTATAGGATTGCAATTAGTATTGGCTTATGATCATCAAGAGTATAAACTATACCTGCAAAACAATATCAAATTAATTGATAATGAGACAACTGGGGCTTGCACCTATAATCATACTATTTTAGATGAAAATTCAGATAAAACATTAGTCTTTGCATTTCAAAATGCAGAGGAGATAATAGACTTATTTTTGAAAAATAAATATTATTACTTTAAGAATGTTTTTACATACAAATATGTTCCAAAAGTAGAAGATTATAAAAATAACGATATATATGCCATTCAAAAATATATCAGCATAGATGCTACTAAAATAATTAAAAAAATGGATGGTATAAGGTATGAAATATTAAAAATGCTGTATGGGTTTTTAAAGGATAGAATAATTTATAAGTCAAGTGCTTTAATTTTAGCAGAGTATAATAATAAAATAATATTCCCGGAAGTAGAAAAAGCACCAGAGATGCATGATTACAATGCAATACCCACACCAGAGGAACTATATCACGAATTATCCAATATAAACATTGATGATAATAAGAAAAGAATGTTATTAACGGAGCTAACTAAACTAAATAAAGACCATAATATTTTAACTATGGCATATTATATGGGAACGCTCCTTATTCCTATCATTAATTATGAAACTACACCCTACCTTATATTATATGGTGATTCAAACTGTGGAAAGACTAAAACAGCAAACTTATTTAATTTTGCCAATATACAGTCAGATAGAACCACAACAACACAGATTATGAGAACATGCCACGGCTATGGGTGTGGTTATTTTGTATTGGATGAACCTAAAACTATATCCAATGATGTATTGCAGATGTTAAAAGATATATCAACTAAAAAAAGATATACAAAATCATATGGAAAAACAGGACAGAAATATATATTTAAAATGGGCGGTATAATCTCAGCAAATTCAATATATGAAATTAGAACCAAAAGCCCCGAGGACATGCAGGCATTTATAAGGCGTAATATTGTATTAAAACTAAATGAAGATGATAAACTAACTAATATTAATAATGTAGTTAGGAAATTAGAGAAGGAGAATTTATCACTTAAAAAGATATTCATAGACTTTTTAATGAGTAAAAATCCACAGGAATTAATAATCCAATATGAAAGCATAGATACCGATGAAGAACAATATAAATTTATAATTTTTGGTTTAAGACTATTGAAAGAACTATTTGATAGTTTTGGAATTAACTTTTTAACTGATGAAAGAATAAACGAAATAATAAACAGATTAAAAGAAACAGAAAGAGAATTCCAGCAAGACATACTAAAAGATGACAATATTGTAGAGATGATTGAGCAAATAATATACAATAACACAATAAATACCATCTCCTTGGATAATAAAAACCCCTGTGATTTAACTGATACAAAGGTATTGAATGAATATACTGATATATTATATAGGCGGTATGGTTACACAATATATTATATGGATGATAAAAAAAGAATAGCAATAAATAAGGTAGGACAGCTAAAACTAATCAAAACATTAAATAAACAATATGGCACTAACTATCCAGAACAAACCACACAAGAGTGGCTTGCTGAAAAATTGAAGGAAAAAGGAATATACGTGGAAATATCAAGGAAGAGAATCTCAAACAGACCTGATGCTATAATACCAAGATGTTTATTTATTGAAATACCTTACAATTACGATTTACAGGATTATTCAAACTTAATTGATATAATCATCCCTATGTGTGAGATTGGACAAGGTTGGATTAACACCCAAGAATTAAAAGAAAAAGCGACAGTTAAAAGTATAGAATTGTATAAAGTAAGTGAATGTATGAATTTATTGAAGCATTATAACTTAATTGAAGAGGAAAAAGAAGAAAATTGTAAAATAAATATTAAGAAATTAAAAAATATGGTGGAAATAGGAGATGAATCAGGGGGTAAATCAAGGGATATGTCTCTACCAGGTAAAAAAGAACAACCTTGTGGTGATAAGGTATTCTATGTGATGACAACACTTACAAGTATATTTGGAAGTGATCCAATAGATTACGATACTATTAAAGAGCAATCTGGAATGGATGAAGAAGAATTGGATAAAGCATTAACCAAGTTAAAATGGGATGGTTATATTGACGAGCCACGCCCCGGAAAATATAGGATGATTTAAATGTTATTTATTTTATGTTATTGTGTTGGGAACTAACATGTTGATATTTATATATTACTACTTATTTTAGGTGAGCTCATGGTAAATTATGATTACAAATTTTTAAAAGATAAGGGATTTTTTAAAAATCAAAGGGAATATGATGAAAATGGCACCAATATTATAGTTGACATGGATAATTATATTGTCTATGTTGAAGTAAATAATGATGATAAGCTCAATGAATTGAAAAAAGCAATTTTAGAAAAATATCCAAAAATAGATGTGATTTATTTTCACTATCCAGCAGATAATAAAATAAAGGTATTTAGAAAATGGGGAGAGGTTAAGTGGTTTTATTATTCTGATAATCTAAGAAATGATAGGAAAAAAAGTAAAAAAGATAAATTAAAAAAATTTGCACCCGATAATGTAAGTATATTATTTGATATTAAGGATGTAATGGATAGATTTTATAAAGATTTATGGGTACATAGGTTAGAAATGGCTAAAAGTATAACTGAACCACTCACAGATAGTGATAAATTATTCATTGCTCAGCATTTTATTGATAGGTTGGTATTTTTCTACTTTTTAGCACAGTTGGGAATTATTAATATTAATATAAAATATAAAGGTGAGCTCCACAATATTAAACTAAACAAGAAGGGAACAAGGGAATTCTTTAATTATCTGTTGAATATCGTTGGAGATGAAGGGTTACACTATATATTAAATAAGATATTTTTTAATGGGTTAGGTAACGGAGAAGATGTGGATAAAAATGGTTTTGTTGTTCTTAGTTTCTCAATAAAGGATACAGATATTGATATTAAAGTCCCATACCTAAATGGTGGATTATACCGAGTAAAAAAATTTAATGATATAGATGAAACAGAAATAAAATTCAATGGACTTAAAAACTTAATTGAAACGCTAAATAAATATAATTGGGTTATAGGCGATTATACAGAAGAGGATGATGACTCAATAGGTAGCATATCGCCAGAGATAATGGGACATGTTTATGAAAAATTTGTTGTAGGTTTGGAGAATATTGGGGAAATAGAATTGGATAAAATAGAAATTGGTAAGGAGGTTAAAATTGGTAGAAAAAAGGTAGGGGCGTTTTACACTCCTGAGGAAATAACTAAATATATTTCAAAAAACACTATTACACCATATTTATTTGATAAATTAGAAGTTAGCAAACATTATAAAGATTTTGATGATTTTGTAGATAATGCTTCAAAAGAGGAGTTAAAAAAAGCATTAAGTGTTTTGAATGATATTAAAATATTAGATCCAGCATGTGGTAGTGGTCACTTCTTAGTATGTGCAGGGGAGCTCCTATTCAATATGAAAAATACTATTTGTAATAAATTATATGAAAAAGATGGTTCATTTATTAGAAAGCATAATGCCTATGATGAAGTTAAGAATATTATAGTGAATAATTTATGTGGTGTGGATATTTGTAATAGTGCTGTTGAGATTGCTAAATTAAGATTGTGGTTGTGGTTGGTAAGTCAGTTAAAGGATGATTCTTCTAAATTAGAACCTTTACCTAACTTGGAGTATAATATTAAATGTGGAAACTCATTAATTGGGTGGGTTGATGAACCATTAGTTTTGCCTAACTATGAGAATGATAGTTTAATTAATAGGAAAAAAATTGAAGAAAAGTTAAATGAATTAAATTCATTAATAATTGAAGAAAAGTTAAATAAATTAAATTCATTAAAAGTTTGTGAGGATGAAAAAGAGAAAAATGAATTAAATTCATTAATAAAAGTTTGTGAGGATGAAAAAGAGAAAATTGAAAAAGTTAGGAAATTACTTAATAAAAAAGTAGGAACAAAAAAGAGAGAGAAATTTGATGATATTTATGTTGAAGCATTTCACTTACTATACTTAATATATAGAACTAGTCATGGGGGTAAGGCAGGAATCTTAAAAACTATTTTAGAAGAAATCAGAAAAGAAATTTATAATGTAATTAATAATTGTTATTTGAATTATATTAACAGTAAATTAAAAGCAAAAGATAAAATTTCAGAAAAAGATTTTTTAAATTTAAATCCATTCCATTGGAGGATTGATTTTGGTTGGATTGTTAAAAATGGTGGTTTTGATATTGTAATTGGTAATCCACCTTATGGAAATTTATTATCAAATGTTGAAAAATTAATAGTTGAGAAAATTTATATGTCAGATACTTCTGAAATTGCGGGAGTATTTGTAGAGAGAGGGATTAATGTTTTGGAAAATAATGGGTATTTGTCATATATCATAACCTTTGCCATAACATTTAATAAAAAACTATCTAAAACTCGTGAAATTTTAAGAAAAAATTTCGAAAAAATATTTATTTCATCATTTGATAGGGATAAATGTAGATTTTTTGAAGGCATGTCTCAATCAGTATCAATACTTAGAGCTAAAATTAAAAAAATAAATGGTGGGGGGACATTTTATACAAGCAAGATGTTTAGAGAAATGCCAAAAAATTTAAACAATATAAAATATTCTCCAGCTAATGAATATTTATTGTTAAATAATGAAGATATAGGGAACAGATTTGATATACAACATAGGTTGCCAAAGATTGGAGGATTATTAAATCTTAAAATTCTTGATACTTTGTTAAAAAACACAAATAAAGCAAAAAATGTAATTGGTACTGGATGTTCAACAATTTGGATAAGGACAAGTGGTAATTATTGGTATAATGCTTGGGATAAAAAACCTTATGAAAGCACTGAAATAAAATCAATGTCTGTAAAAGAAGTATGGAGTAATTTTATTATGTTGTTTATGAATTCTTCATTATTCTATTGGTGGTTCAGGATATATGGGGATGGGAGACACATGAATATGGATATTTTAAAAGCTATACCCCTACCTAATGAAGATACTATAAAGAAAGATGCTAAATTATTGGAATGTGTTAGAAATATTACAATGGATAAATTGTTTAGTGTTTTTGATAGTGGAAGAAATAGGTTTAACACAAGTGATGTAAAAGGCTATTTAGATTTGATAGATTTGATTATTGGGAAGAAGTATTATAATCTACAACCATATGAGATAATACATATATTAAATACTGACTATGAAGTTAGGGGCGGGATTAAACTATATTCTCCATTTTATGAATTGATACATTATTTGGCATTTCTTACTCTTAAAAAACAAAAAGAGGATACGGATACAATAAACTTTATGGATATAATAATCAACAATTTAATATACGAGCTCTATTTCAAAGAAAAATTCTATGAGGATAAAATATACAATGAACCAAAAGAATATTTATTGGAAGCAGTTTCAAAGCACTTAGAACCAATAAATTATGATAAATGGGCTGAACTATATTGGAAAAAGCAATTAGAAAATAACTTAACATCAGAAGAAGAGCAAGAATTAAAACAATTAGAAGAAAATAATATAAAAACAGTAAAAGAAGTTTATAATTCTATAAAAGAAGATAAAGAAATTAATGAGTTAATTAACAAAATAAAATCTCATAAATGGGTTAAGATTATTGAATGTGTAAACAACTCCATTTAAAATTACAATATATAATAATTATACATAACTTTTTTTAGTTTTTTGAAGCATGCTGATGTTCGTATGTGTTATTCCGAACTCATGGCTTAGTTAATAGGAAATAAACGAAAATCGAGCCATAATCATTATATATTATATATACTAATATTTAGATAGATTGAAGATAAATAATAAGATTTTTAAAATGCCAAATCCTTTTGTAAAGAATGGAAAAGTTCAAATTGAAAAATGTTATTAAGGAGAAAAAATGAACAAAAAAGATTCTTCTTATTTAGAATCCAATTTAGAAAAAGAAAAAAAGATATCCTTAGAAATTGATCCAGAAGTTGATAGGCTGTTGAGGGATTATCAATATAAACCTATTAAGGAGTTTGAAAGATGGGTTAATGAGACAATTAAAAAAATCGAATCATCAGATGTAGGGTTGAGCTCAGAAGGTGAAGCTAAAATAATGGTGGGGTATTTGCGTCAATGTATATCGGTTAAGGCATCCACAGTTTGGCAGTTGCCTAGATTTATGATTGATAATGACGAGATGTTGAGATTTGAACAATTAAAATCTAAATTGGAAATCACAATAGCACTGGCAAGAGATAGGTATAAAGTTAATAAAAGAAAAGATATTGTAAAAGTGGTTAAATCTATTGCTACATCTGTTACCAACTTATTGCATAAATTACCATAAAATCTTCATGTATTAAAATTGACAATACAAGCATTTATATTTTTAGTTCTTCTTTTGAGACATATGGCCACATTTTAATATATCTTTGTATGTATCTAAATATTTTCAATAACTTAATTTTATAGTATAATACATTGGTATAATATGGATGGTTCTTTGAAGATAATTCAAAAGAATTTCGACATTCATAGTATAATGTTAGTCTAATTCTAATTGCTATTTTCTGACATATAACTGCCCTTTAAAATAATATATATGTTTTTAATTTTTGATATATACTTATAATTAAAATCTTAAAGGTGAGCTCATGCAATCTCTTCAAACTATCCCTATCTATAACAATAAACCAGGTATAGTCTCTAACGAAGATACAGTATTAAACTTATTCAAATCAAAAATTAGGGATGCAATAAAACATAAAAAGGAAATATCCATATACTGTGCAGTGGGGTTCTTCTTTTTTAATGGTTTATCGGAATTAATCGAAGATTTAAGAAAATTATATGATAAAAATTTAGTAAAAGAGTTTAAGCTTTTAATGGGAAGGGAAACAACAAGAGACACAAAAGAGATGTTAAAGTTAATTACAAATGATGCTACAAACCTAACTAATGAAGATTACCTATTTTTAAAAGAATTACACAATAAAAATATATTTCAATTTAAAATTTACACGGATAAACGATTTCACAGTAAGATGTATATTTTTAAGGCAAACAATATCATAGAAGATGTTTATGCAGGGAGTGCAAACCTTACAAGAGCAGGACTAACCAACAATATAGAGTTGGTAGTTCCAACAGGAGCATCAAATATTGAAAGAGAAAACTATGAAATATTTTTTAACGAATTATGGAAAAAAGGGACTGATGAATTAGAAGAGTTAAAAACAATAGACATTATTAAACAGGGAGCAACTACCAAAGCATTTTACCTTCCACCGAAGGAGTTTTTTTGTAATCTATTAAAAATAATGGATAAAGAATACCTGCTATCAAACCCATCATTAGAAATTGAATATTTAGCAGAATTTCAAAAGATGAGTTATTATTACTGTTTAGAAAAACTCCACAATTATGGAGGTTGTATCTTAGCAAATTCTGTTGGGCTGGGGAAAACAGATGTAGCATGTGCCATATCAAAATACTACAATGAAATGAATAAAAAAGTATTGATAATTCATCCACCAAATATAAAACACCAATGGATAGGAATATTAAAAAAGGTAGGGTTAAATCCATACAAGGATGTAGATTTATTATCAATGGGTGTATTACAGAGTAAAGACTTTAAACCTTACAATTATAACAAGAATTACGATTTAATAATCATAGATGAGGCTCACAATTTTAGGAATAGGAGCTCCAACAGAAGAAAAAATTTAGATGAAGTTATAAAAATTAACCAAAATATTCATACATTACTATTATCTGCGACACCTATTAACACTTCGTTGGATAATTACATTAGTTTGATTGAATTATTTACCTTAAAGCCCTCATATAATAGTAAATTTGAAAACATGGGGATATTAACCAAAATAAACACCGCTAAAAAATATATTAAAAATAAGGATACAATAAATGCCGTCACCACAGTTAGAGATTTGATTAAGGAATTCACTGTAAGAATAGAATGGATTGATGTAATTAATCACTTTAAGGACGATTTAATTAAGATTGCAGGTATTGACAACTTTGAAATGCCAGAGGTTCAGCCAGTAGAATATAGTTATAATAAGGACATCGTTAAGGCAGTTTTTGATAGGGTTGTAAATTATTTAGAACATTTGAATTTTGAATATGCTAAATTATGGGATGAAGAAGGATATAAGGAAGATAAATATCTTCTCTTTTGGTATAAATGGAGGTTATATAAACGATTAGAAAGCAGTATTTATGCTTTTAAAAAGAGTTTAAAGAAATATATTGAAAGAAATGAGTATTTACTAAATGCTTTTGAGTGTATAAATCATAATAAGTTAGTAACCACCCCAGATATAGAAAAATTATTCCCTAAGGATAGGTTAGAAACAATATATTCTACATATAGTAGCTTAGATGACGACATAAAAAAGACAATAATGAACAATATTAAAAATGATATTGAAATCACTAAAATCATGCTGGAACGAGTAAATAGTATAGAAAATCTATTAAAAAAAGATGACAAGGTTAGAGTATTAATCAATATTCTTAAAAAAGAGAACAAACCAACTATCATCTTTTCAGAGTCAAAAGATACAGTATTATATCTTAAAAGTAAATTGGAATCTAACGGATTTAGCAATATAGGGGTAGCTTATGGAGGAGATAAAGGGGGAAAAATAAATAAAAAGAAAATACAGGAGTCATTTAACAACGGTAAATTTGATATTCTTATAACTACTGATACACTAAGTGAAGGAGTTAATCTTCCAAGGGCAGATGTTGTAATTAACTTTGATTTACCATATAATCCTGTTAGATTAATTCAAAGGGCAGGGCGTGCTATTAGATTGAACAACCCAAAGCATATTAAAATATACAATTTCAAACCTGATGAAAGTATTGACAAGGAGTTAGAGCTCTGTGAGAGGTTAAAAGAAAGGGTTGAAAATATTGCAGTTACAGTTGGATTGGAGTTTTTAATTTGGGCAGTTGAACAGAAAAAAATAGATAAGTTTTCAGATGAAAATAGAGAACTTGTTTATAATTGTATTAAAGAGTATAAAAATAAATTAGCGAGCTCAGGTCTTGAAGAGTTGGAAAGAAGCATAGGTAATGCAGTTAGTAAAGAGGATTATGTTTTAAGGGAATATATTAACCAATACAATATTTCAAAAGAGAGTATTCTTATTTATTATAAAAAATACAGTAAGCCTATATACACTTCATTAAAAAGAGATTATAAAGAAGATGATTATTTTGTTGTATTAAAATATAGAGGTAACAACTATTACTGTGGGGAGCTCAGTTATCATCCAATTGAATATAAATCACCATTAACTAATAAAGATTTTAAAATAATAACTGAAATGATTAATAGTAAAGTCAATGAAATAGATAATATGTTCATAGGCACTAAGGTTAGAGTTGATAAACTAACAAGGGAAATTAAAAAGTTATGTAATGAAGATAATCAATTAAGAAGATGGATAATATCCAAAGAAGGACAAATAAATACATTACCAAGAGCCGATAAGGAGAAGGTTATTGCTAAATTAAAAGAATATAATGAGGCTCCAGAAATATTTAAAAGTAATGATAAATCATTAAAAATCATTACTGACTTAAACAGTATAGTAAATAAAAGGAATGTTCAAATTACTATGGATAAACCTGAGCTCGTTGCAGTTATAAAATACAAAGTATAACAGGATGCCACCTCTATGTTATGGGAGCTCCGATAAAAAAATTATTCTCTGTGTAATTTTTCCATAATATTTGATAATCTTTTATTTGTATATATTTCATCATGGTGTGCAAAATCCACAAATACAACCTTCTTTTCATTATCATCCACAGTAAATATTAAAACAAAACTTTTATCAATATGAACTCTTTTAAAATCTTCCATGGGTTTTCTTAAATTTTTATAGTGATGTGGATTTTCAACTATTTCATCAATTTTTTTCAGAATAATTTCTACTCTTTTTCTATCTTTTTTAGCCATCTTTTTTAATAAGTTTAATAAATCCGCATCTATTTTTAATTTATAGACCCAACTCCCTCCTTAACTCATCAACAGAATCAAATTCTACCATATTGTTTCTTTCCATAATTTTCTTTATCTTCTCAACATAATCAGGTTTTAACTCTGGTTCTAATAATAATTCTGTATATTCTTCTATTATCTTATTTATTGCCTCACTTTTATCTTTAAGGTTATATTTTGCCTTTATTATGTTAATTATTTGATTGTTTTCATCTGAAATATTTACTATTGCCTTAACCATAAATACCACCTTTTTATTTATATTATGTAAATATGGTATTAATATTATATTAATATTTGTATATTACTTAAATGAAACATTATAAAATATTAAAATAAATTCCTTTAAAATAATAGAGTAAATCGGGCTCCTATATATGTATAGTATACAAGGGGAATTTTTAGTAAATAACTACAAATTAGACTATACAACTATAAGGTATAAATCAAAACGAAAATAAAAAAAGTATCAATTTATTTATTATGCTCAAAGTTATAGGGCTAACTATCCATTATGGATAAGACACTACTTGTTTTAACCTACTAAAAACTTCTTCCAGCTTTTTTTCCTTTAACATACCTATCCTCTTTATAATAAGCTCGGTGTTAATCGAAAAGATTACATACGGTTTAACAACACTGGGTATTATTGGTTTTGCTCCTGGATAAAGTTCAACATCCTTATTATCAATTAAAACATTTAATTCTTGAAAACCGCTATTAACATTTGATGTTATCTCGACTACAATAACTGTCTTACTAATTCGATTAAATTTATTAGATGAAACTACTAATGCAGGTCTTTTTTTAATAGTAGTCAAATCATCAAAAGGAAATGGTAAAAGAACAATATCTCCCTGTTTAAAGTCCATATTAACCCTTCCTAATAATCATCCCAATATTCATCTTCTTTGCTATTCCAATCCTTAGCTAAAATGGGCTGAACCATCTTTAAAACCCATTTATCTTCTTTGGAAAGTTTCTCTTTTTTTACATTTTTGGTGGGCATTTCAATAGTGGTAGTCATATACTTCACCTGTATAATCATTTGTTTAATATTATTAATAAATTTAACTATTATACATAATATGTTAAAAATCAGAAAATAAAGTAACCAATATAAAACATTGCCTTAGGTTTCATAAGGCAATATTTGGTAAAAAATAGCTGAACTTATAACATTCTATTTTTTATATACCTTCAACAATTACTTTTTTTCCTTTTCTCTTTCTTTTTATTTTTCCTAAACTTTCCAGTTTGGAAAGAATATTATAAAGCTCACGAGTTGTTAAATTTGTATAAGTCAGCAGGTCTGATATACAAACATCCTTTCCATTGCTAATTATATTTAAAATAGTATCTTCAATATTGTTTTTATTATCATTTGCACTAATAACATTCAAAGAGTTATGAAAACTTTCTAATTCGTTTAATTTATTCTCAATTTCTACAATCCTATTACATACATCGTCAATATTATCTTTACATAACCTTAACTCGTTAAGCTCGTTTTTAAGTAAATTAATATTATTTCTTACTTCTCCAATAGTTTTCAGTATGACAAGTTTTTCATTGTTTAATTCATCAACTTTATGTTCTAATTTATCTATTCCTAACCACTTCTTAATCTTTCCACGCATAATATAACCAAATATGTTTTATTATAATAGTACCATTATGCATCCCTAAAATTATGTTAAAAATCTATCCTGTTATCTTATGCACCTAACATAACCCTATGGTATATATTGGTGTTAAAACTGCTCTGTCTATATAATAATATATAAACATACAATTGTGAACGGTGAATTGGATTATTTTTATAAAAAGATTGTAAATATTATAGATATTATAGATATTGTAAAGATTGTAAATATTGTAAATAGCAGTAATATAAACAGCCCAAAAATAATTATACTATTTTTATATGATTGAGTAAAGTCATTAAATCA
>NC_015636.1:1500000-1662525 GCF_000179575.2 Methanothermococcus okinawensis IH1
AATATATCTGTAATCATCTGCGGTTTCTTTGCTTCTCATTCCTTTTGTAATCATTTGGGATTCCATATAAGCCCTAGTTTCTCGCTTAATTTCTCCCCCTCTTCTGAGTATATTTTTCTGTCTGATAAACTCATACTTCAAAACCTTATATACTCCCCTTATGGAATTAACATTTTTTACCTCAACCCTGTTTCCTTGGATGCCGTTGTAATTGACAGATATATTTACATCTGCCCTCATTGTTCCTTCTCCTCTCAAATGACCGATATATCTAAATAATCTAAGGAGCTGTTTTAAAAATTCTCTCGCTTCCTCAGGACTTTTTATGTCTGGTTCAGATACCACCTCAATAAGTGGAGTTCCGCTTCTGTTGTAATCTACCAATCCTAAATCAGGTTTGTACTGTCCTGGGTCTTCTTCAAGATGCACCTCAGTAATACCTACGCCTAAAAAATTCCCATTTACACCTATTGGAACGGATGTTCTTTGATATCCACTTGGTAAATCAGGATAACTGTAATGTTTCCTCTGGAAATAAATATCTTTATCTAAAACTATTTCACATCCAAGCATTTTAGCCACCATAATAGCCACATCTACTGCCTTTTTATTTGGTGGCATTGGGCGAGCTCCGGGATGTGCAATACATACTGGACAAATATTTGTGTTTGGTGGAACATCTTTATAATTTGTAGGGCATCTGCAAAATAATTTAGATTTTGTATCGACCTGAACATGTATTTCTAATCCGCATTTCATAGATACATTTTCATCCATTTAATCACCATAAGTATAATACTTTAAAATTTTTAAATTTTTATTTAAAGTTTTTATTTAAATTTTTTAATTCTTATTTAGTTTTATTTTAAAATAATATATATCCTATATTTAAAGTTTTTAGAATATGCCGTATAAATTTAATGATATTAAATCGTAGTAGTATATTAAATTACTTATAAATTATCCATTATCAAAGTATTATAATATATAAATAATAATATAATTTAAAAAATAAAAATAAAAGGAAATCTAATTATTATTTATAATATTATTTATATTATATTAAATCAGCAAATTTATACCTTCCATTACAGCTTCTACCGATGCTCTTATAATATCTCCCTGAGAATTTTTAACCTCAACCACTTCATGACCTCTTCTCAACTTAACAACCACTTCAACAAGGGCATCTGTTCCACCGCCGATGGATTTTACACGATAATCCTCCAATGTAATATCTGCAACACCACTCAAAGCCTTTCTTATGGCATTTATTGCAGCATCCACTGGACCAACACCAAATGCAGTTTCTATAAGTTGCTCTTTTCTGCATTCATCTGCAAAGTCCAATCGTATTGAAGCCACTGGTGTAATTTTATTTCCTGACACCACAGTGAGCTCATCCAACAATATTTTCTTCTTAATGATTTCTCCTTTAACTTCGTTTATTATGGTTTTTAAATCAATATCTGAAATGTATTTTCCTAAATCTCCAAGATTTTTTATTTTATCATACACCTTTTCAAATTCCTCATTTGTTAGTGATATGCCCATAAGTTTAAGTTTGTATTTTAAGGCAGCCTTTCCACTATGTTTTCCAAGTATTATTCTTCTTCTGTTTCCAACAGCTTCGGGAGATATAGGTTCATAGGTTTGAGTGTTTTTAACAAGTCCATCAACATGTATTCCTGCCTCATGGGCAAAAGCATTATCTCCCACAATTGCCTTATTTGGTGGAACTGGAAGTTTCATCAACCTAGATACAACTCTGGATGTTTCGTAGAGCTTTTCAGTTTTTATATTTGTTTTAATATTGTATAATGTATGAAGTGCCATTACAACCTCTTCCAACGAGGAATTACCTGCCCTTTCACCTATTCCATTTACTGTAAGATGACACTCCTGAGCTCCCCCTCTTATGGCTGAAATTGTATTGGCAGTAGCCATTCCAAAATCATTATGACAGTGAGCAGATATGGGGATAGATACATTTTCGCTTAGAGTTTTAAATAATTCAAAAGACCTTTCTGGCGTTAAAACCCCAACGGTATCACAAACGCATGCCCTATCTGCACCCAACTCTGCACCTTTATTAAATAACTCTATTAAAAATGATACATCGCTTCTTGTGGCATCTTCTGCTGAGAGCTCCACAATTAAACCATGTTCTTTTGCATATTCAGTAGCCTTTAATGCTGATTCAAGTGTTTCCTCTTTTGTTTTTCTGAGTTTATATTTCATGTGTATTTCCGATGTTGGAACCACAAGATGAACGCTGTCTACATTACATTCAAGGGCATAATCTATATCAACAGGCAGAGCTCTAACAAATGAGCATATTTCAGCATTCAAATTTTGAGAGGTTATAAGTTTTATAGCTTCTCGCTCTCCCTTAGAGGTTATAGCACTTCCTGCCTCTATTATATCTACCCCTAATTCATCCAATTTTAAAGCTATTTCAAGTTTTTCATTTGGAGTTAAAGAAACCCCCGGAGTTTGTTCTCCATCTCTTAATGTGGTGTCAAATATCCTTACCATAAAAATCACTCATTAATATTATTATATTATTACATCAATATATTACCATATTATTATATTATCATATGTTGTTATTTTATTATGTATAGCTTTATAATTATACATTTTTAGTATTATAATAATCGATATAAATTTATAAAAACTTTTTTATATTTCATTGGATTATATGGTGATTACTATATATTTAGTGTATATTTAGTATGTATTTAATATTACCTTACATCATATAACATAAAATACTTTCATTGTTTATTATCCCATAATGTCCTATATTATTACAAATTTATCATTGCAATCTAATTAAAATACCATATTAATTTAATAATCGTTAAATGAATTTAAATACATTATTATATATAATAATCTTAATTTATAATCTTCATTCAATCTTAATTTAATTTTAGGTGATGTTGTGGTTACAGTAATGAAATTTGGCGGAACTTCCGTAGGTAACGGAAAAAGAATAAGAAATGTAGCAAAAATAGTGTTAAACAAAAAAAAGGAAGATAAAGATGTTGTGGTTGTAACCTCTGCAATGACTCAAATAACAAACTCCCTTGTAGAAATATCTAAACAAGCACTGGATGTAAGGGACATCGTTAAAATCAATAATTTTATAGAAGAGATAAAAGAAAAACATGAAAATGCCATAGACAATGCAATTAATGATGATAAGATAAAGGACGAGGTGAGAAAAGTAATTTACAGTTCAATAGATGAACTTGAAAAGGTATTAATAGGCGTGGCATATCTTGGAGAATTAACTCCAAAATCTAAGGATTACATACTTTCATTTGGTGAAAGATTATCAGCTCCAATTTTAAGCGGTGCTATTAGAGATTTGGGAAATAACTCATTATTTCTTACAGGTGGTGAAGCAGGCATCATAACCAATAATAATTACGGCTGTGCAAGACCCCTAAAATTAGAAGTTAAAGAGAGAATTATTCCTCTATTAAATGAAGGAATAATACCAGTAATCACGGGTTTTATAGGTGGAACAGAAAATGGAGAAATAACAACATTTGGAAGAGGAGGAAGTGATTACTCCGCTGCATTGGTAGGTGCAGGACTTGAAGCAGATATGGTTGAGATATGGACTGATGTTAGTGGAATACTCACCTCAGACCCAAGAATAGTAAAGAATGTTAGGAGAATTCCAAAAATGTCATATATTGAAGCTATGGAGCTCGCATACTTCGGTGCGAAGGTTCTTCATCCAAGAACAGTCGAACCTTTAATGGAGAAAAATATTCCATTAAGGATTAAGAATACATTTGAACCTGAAAACGAAGGGACATTAATTACAAATGACCAAGAATTAAGTAATAATGTTATAAAAGCCATATCTGCCATTAAAGATGTATTTTTAATAAATATATTTGGTGCAGGCATGGTTGGAGTAAGTGGCACAGCCGCAAGGATATTCTCAGCCCTTGGAAGAGCCAACGCAAATGTAATATTAATTACCCAAGGTTCATCAGAAACAAATATCTCCATTGTAATTTATGGGGATGGAATTGAAGCTGAAAATTCTATAAAAGAACTTAAAAAAGAGTTTAAAGACAGTCCATTAATAAAAGACATATCTATTGATAATAATGTCTGCGTAGTTTCAGCGGTTGGTGCAGGCATGAAAGGTTCCAAAGGCATAGCTGGAAAACTATTTACAGCAGTTGCTGAAAGTGGAGCAAATATAAAGATGATAGCCCAAGGTTCATCTGAGGTAAATATATCATTTGTAATTGGTGAGGATGAGCTCGAAAAATGTTTGCAAACACTCCATAAAACATTCATTGAAAAATAATTCTAATATTTATTTTATATTATTTTTATTATTTTAATTGGTATTTAACGAAAAAAAGGAAACTAAAAATAAAAAAATTAATAAAAATTAAAAAAATAAAAATAAAAAATTAAAAAAAATAATAAATTTATTTATTCTAATATCCTTTTATTGTTTTTTGGATGGCTTTTTTCTTTATCTATTTCCATCTGTTTTATAACTGAATCTAAGGCATCTTTTAATACTTCTATGAAATCCCATCTTTGTTTTTCAACTACAAGCTGGATATCTTCCCCATCCATTTCCATTCTTTTTGTGGTGGATAATTTAGGTTTTCCTTCTGCAACATAAAGTTTTCTTGGAGTTTTTACATATACATTAACTGTATAATACGGAGCTCCTCCTTTATCGTGTTCTTTCTTTACAGCGATTTTAATCCAATGAAGCCTTTTAGACTGTTTTGCTATCTTTTTAACTTCCGTCATTAATATTCTTTCTGCGAGCTCCTTCATATCTTCGTCAAATTCGCCTTGAAGCATTACTTCAATTACAGATTCTTCCCTTAAATTCTTTATATATTTCATTATGTCGATTCTTGTAACAATTCCTCTTAATGTTCCTTTTTTAGTAATTGGAACACCCCTAATGTCGTGTTTTTCCATCAACTTTGCCACATTAGCAACTGATGAGTCTATGTCCGCAGTTATTATTGGAGAGTTCATTATTATATGTACAGGTTGAGCCATTCTTGGAACTTTTTCTCCTGCAAGTTCTCCAACAGTCATTTTTTTCTTAGGTTTAAATACCTTTCTTATAATGTCATCTTCTGTAACTATACCTGTTGGATTTCCCTCTTTATCGAGAACAATCAATCTTCCTATGTTATATTTTCTCATTAAACTTCTAGCTTTACCTATACTCTCATCTTTATCAATGGTAATTGGACTTCTTGACATAATTTTAGTTACTTTTACATCTTTTAGGAGCTCCGATTCTCCAGCTCTTTTCATTATGTCATAATCCGTTATAATTCCTACCAATTTTCCTTTTTCATCTACAATAGGTGCAGCCCTTTGACCACAATCTAGTATTTCACATACTGCATCCATTACTGGTGTGTTTTGGTCAATACAGTGTGGTTTAAACATTAAAGATTCAACAGTTTCATTTAATGACGATGCTAAAAGTAAGTCATGTATCGTTACCATGTATATATTTTCATCGTTATCCATAACTACTAAATTATGGAAGTGATTATTATCCATTATTCCTATTGCCTTTGATATTGGAGTATCTGGCGTAACTGTAATTACATCTTTTGTTGCTATTTCTATTACAGGTTCATTTAACATGTTTTCACCTCTTACCTATTCACATATTTTATTAAATGCATAAAATAAATACCATAATAAAAATAATGCTATTAAATAAAAAATACTAATGCTATATATACTTTTTTACTTAGATATCATAGCTTTAAACATGTTTAATCCATCATCAGAACCCAGTATTTTTTCACTTGCTCTTTCTGGATGTGGCATTAATAAAACACAGTTCTTATTTTCATTGCATACGCCTGCGATATTATCAATTGAACCATTTGGATTAACCTCATCGGTAACTTCTCCATTTTCATCGCAGTATTTAAATACTACCATATTCTTTTTATACATCTCTTGGAGTGTATCCTCATCGGTATAAAACCTACCTTCTGCATGAGCTATCGGTATTTTTAGGACTTCTCCTTTTTTATAGTATTTTGTGAATGGTGTGTTATTGTTTTCAACCCTTATATAAACCCATTTACATATAAATCTTGCATTTATATTATTTGTCAATGTTCCGTATGAAAAACCTGCTTCCAATCCTATCTGAGCTCCGTTACATATACCCAATACAGGTTTTCCATCATCAATCATCTTCTTTAATCCATTTATTACAGGTGTTTTTGAGCTTATAGCACCTGCTCTTAAATAGTCCCCATAGGAAAACCCACCTGGTATTACTGCACCGTTAAATCTACTCAAATCAGTCTCAGAAAACCATACCAATTCTGGTTTTCCACCTGCCAATTTAACGGTATGACATACATCTTTATCACAATTCGTGCCTAAAAATTTTATAACTGCAATGTCCATACTATCACTATAATTATATGTTATATATTATCGTCCTAATATTAAAATATCTATTTATTAAATTAATTTAAACATAAAATATAAATTTTTATAAATTTTAGGAATGCTACAAAAATTTTAATTTTCATTGCATATAAAATTTATTCCCTCAATAATTCAGAGGCTAAAACCTTTAAAAATTCTTTTGTCAATATATTTACTTTTTCAGTCCTATCTGCAATTTCCATAATTTTTACTCTCAACCTCTCTTCATCACAGTTTTCAATGTCTCTTGCTTTAATAGTTTTTCTTTTATCTTTTCTTGCGTTATCCTCTGCCATTTTTGTTGTGGTTACGATATATTCCTGCAATATTTCCACAAGTTTCTCAACTGATTCAGCGGATATATTCATATCGGTGTTTTCCTTCATCAGTCTCTTAACTGTACCTTTTGGTATCATAATAAAACCTCCTGTTTTAAATATTAAATAAATATTATGTTTAAATTTATTTAAAGTTTATGCATATTTTTTAAAATTTATAAAGAATTATGAAAAATAAGAAAAATAAGAGATTAAGAAAAATAAAATAATAATAAAGAATAATATTAAAAATAAAATAATAATAATGGCAAAGTCAAAAATATGTATATCTCTATTGATTATTAAGTTAGAGGTCCCATAATACTATAAAAATTTATTATGGAAAATTATAATACTCCCTTTTAATTTCCTTTAAACATTCATCAACTTTCTTTAATTTAATATTTAATAATTTTTCAGATTTTTTACTGATTAATGAAGTGTCAGCTGGTCGATTTGCTTTCCATCCTAATTCTGAGCTCGGTATAGGTTTTATCAAATCCTTATTTAAATCAAATATTTCAGCAACCTTTAAGGCAAATTCATATCTGCTCACCTTTTCGCCCCCTCCAAAGTGCAATAGACCATTAACCTCTTTTTCATGAATTTTAACAATTCCCTCCATGAGCTCAGGCACATAAGTTGGTGTATTCCACTGGTCAATTACAGCATTTACTTTATTTCCCTCTTTTAAGGTATTTAAAACCCACATGAGGAAATTGACTTTAATAGGACTTATGCAGTAAGGAACAGAAATTCTTACAATAGATGTTAAATCGTGATTTAATTCATTTAGAATCTTTTCTCCTTCTGCCTTTGTCCATCCGTAGTAGTTTATAGGATTTATTCTATCATTTTCAATATAATCACCTTTTTCCCCATCAAAAACATAGTCTGTGGATATGTGGCATAATGGAATATTAAGCTTTTTACAGGCTTCGCCAACATATTTAACGGCAAGGGCATTTGTTTTATATGCAACTTCTCTTTCAGTTTCGCATAAATCCACATTGGTAATAGCCGCAGTATTTACAACAAAATCAGGATTTATAGTTATAATAGTTTCTTTTATCTTATTTTCATTGGTAATATCCACAAAATGCTTATTTATATTATTTATATAATTGTATTTGTCAAAAAATCCTTTATCACTTCGTGTAATTATATGAACTTTGAAGCCCAAATCGTTATATTTTTTTACGAGCTCATACCCTATCATGCCCAAGCCAATAATTGCTATTTTTTCTCCCACATTATCACCATTTCAATTTCCAAGGAGTAGGTGAAAGAACCTTTTCATTAATTAAGGGTTTCCACCACCATTCGTTGTCCATATACCAATTGACAGTTTCTTTTAACCCCTCTTTAAAATCATATTTTGGTTTCCATCCAAGCTCCTTCAATTTTGAAGAATCTAAACTGTATCTAACATCATGTCCTGGTCTATCTTCTACAAATTCTATCAAATCTAATGGTTTATTTAGGAGCTCCAATATCATTTTAGCAATATCGATATTCATTTTTTCATTATTTGAAGAGATATTGTAAACCTCTCTTTTTTCTCCCTTTTCCAAAACTGTTTCAATTCCGCTGCAATGGTCTAACACATAAAGCCAATCTCTAATATTGTCTCCTTTACCATATATTGGGATTTTTAAATCTTTACTTGCCCTAATTATAGTTTTTGGAATTAATTTCTCTGGAAACTGATATGGACCGTAGTTATTTGTACATCTTGTTATCTTTGCATTTAAGTTATAGGTTCTTGCATAACCCAAAACAAGCATATCTCCCCCAGCTTTACCTGCTGAATATGGAGATGAAGGCATTAACCTATCATTCTCTGTAAATGAACCCTCTTCAATATCGCCATATACCTCATCCGTGCTCACATGAACAAGATTGACATCTGGATTGTATTTTTTAACAGCTTCTAAAATTGTATAAACGCCCATAATATTACTTTCTAAAAACGAATAAGGGTTAGATATACTTCTATCAACATGAGTTTCTGCCGCCATATTTACAACAGCATCTACCTCTTTAATTAACTTAGATACCAATTCAAAATCGTTTATATCCCCTTTAACAAAAGAATACCTTGAATTATATTTATTAGTGATATCTTTTAAATTTTCCAAGTTTGAACCATATCCAAGTTTATCGAGATTAATTATTTCTAAATCCTTGTATTTATCCAACATATATCGTATAAAATTGCTACCGATAAATCCTGCTCCACCTGTAACCAACATTTTCATTATTTCACCAAATGATTATATTTTTACATTTTTTATTTTATTTTATGTTTTTCCTTTCTATTATTAAAAAACATAGTTATAGTTATATCAAATTATAAAAAAGCAAATTTATTTAATTTATTTAACGAGCTTTTCCAAATATTTTCCATAGTCAGTTTTCATCAATGGTTTAGCAAGTCTTAGGAGCTCATCCTTAGTTATCCATCCGTTACGATATGCCACCTCTTCCAAACATCCAACCATCAGTCCCATCCTGTTTTCAACAGCAGATATGAAATTGCTAGCCTCCAAAAAACTTTCATGGGTTCCAGCATCAAACCATGCCGTCCCCCTTGGTAAAAGCTTTACCTTTAATTTATTTCTCTTTAAATATTCGTTATTTACATCGGTTATTTCTAATTCGCCCCTCCATGAAGGTTTTATATTTTTTGCAATATCTATTACATCATTATCGTAGAAGTAAAGACCAATTACAGCATAATTTGAAGGCGGATTTTTAGGTTTTTCAACTATTGATTTTACATTTTCGTTTTCATCGAATTCAACAACACCGTATCTTTCAGGGTCCTTTACATACTGTCCAAACACCACACCCCCTCCATCTTTCAGGAGCTCCTCTTTTGCATCGAGTAAAAATCCTGTTAATCCACTTCCATATACAATGTTATCTCCAAGTATTAGGCATACGCTATCGTTTCCTATAAACTCCTCTCCAATAATAAACGCTTCTGCAAGGCCTTTTGGTTTTGGTTGTTCTTTATATTGAATATTTATCCCTAAATGCTCACCATTTCCCAAAAGTTTTTTATATCTCGGCAAATCCTCGGGTGTTGTTATTATTAATATATCCCTAATTTTAGATAACATTAAAGTAGATAGTGAATAATATATCATAGGTTTATTATATATGGGCATTAAATGTTTATTTCCTGCATAAGTTATAGGGTATAGTCTAGTTCCAGAGCCTCCCGCTAAAATTATACCTTTCATATTTTACACCTCTTTTAGAACAATATTATATTTTTACATTATAATTTATATAAAGATATAATCACATATCTCTCTATTTTATCATTCGTTTAGCATTAAGATTCAGTAAATAGTTTTCTAACCTCATCCACAGCATCCTTTTTTGCCAAAATAATTATCCTGTCATTAGGCTTTAATTCTGTTTCTCCATCAGGTATTTTCAATTCATTTTCTTCATATACTGCAATAATCAAATAATTTTTATTTTTGCCGAGCTCCTTTATACATTTATTAGCTACCTTTGATTTTGAGTCTATGATTAATTCAAAAATTTCTGCATCTCCTCTTCCAACTATTGCTAAATCTACAATTCCCGGTCTATTTATTAGTTTTTCAATATAATTTGCAGCTACGAGCTCAGGGCTAATAACTACATCCACATTTAATTTTTCAAATACCTCTTTATATTCTGGTTCGCTGACTCTTGCTATTGTTTTTGGTATTTGATAATTCTTGGCAAGCAAAGAACTTATTAGATTTATTTCTTGACGACCGGTAACTGCTATGAACATATCGGCATTATCAATACCTGCATTTTCAAGGGTTTTAATACTCGTGCAATCTCCGTTTATTACCAATGCATCAACTTCGCTTGCAATAGTTTCACAAACTTTTTTATCCTTTTCAATAAGCACCAAATCATGTTTTCCAGAGAGTGATTTTGCCAATATATGTCCTACTCTCCCCATTCCAGCAATGATTATATACATATTATCCCCTACAATAGCAATATTTTTTCATAGTATTCATTGTATGCTCCGTGAAAGTGAGGGAGTTCTTTAAATAACTCTGCTTCAAGGTCTTGAATAAGTGAATATTCCTTATAAGATACAATAGATATAAGATTTCTCTCCCATGCCTTTTTGCATTTTAAACTGCATGGAATAAATCCTGAGGGCATTATTATAGCAACTTTTTCCTTTACATCTTTATTATTTTCTAATATATCATTTTTTATTTCTTTTTTTATTTCTTCAGCTTCCTTTAAGTGTTCATTGTCTATTCCAAATCTCGCAGATTTAAACGACTCTATACAGCATTTTGGATATCCCATTAATGCTCCATATTCTTCTGGAAAGTCCAAACCTGAATATACTCCGAGCTCCGATGAAACCATGGGGTCTATTGCAGGTCTAACCTTTGGATTATATTTTTTTACTATATCTATCTGTCTTATAAGCCGGGATAATATATAATTATAAATTTCATCATCCATATTTTCTATATGAACTCCGATAAAATTTAAATTGGATTTTCCATTCCTTGCAACTATTATCCTTTTAAAAATCTCTTCCATAGACTCAACAGCATTCATTATATCACATATTTTTAAATTTAAATTATTTATAATTAATTATTTTTATTTTAATCTTATATATCTTATTTGATTATTTTGTTTATATTTATTTTATCTTTATTTGTATTATTATCAGCCTATTATTTCATTTTCATTTCATTTTTAATTTTTATTTTTTAATTCTTTTTTTAATTATTACTTTATTTATTTTTATTTATTTAATATATTTTGATTATTATAGTTTTATAATTTTCTTTCTTTTTTAAGGTCTTTAATCAATACTACTGGCGTATGTTCTAACTCAGATAATACATCCTCCGTAATTTCAAAGGTATTGTATTTTTTCATAATATCATGAATTGATTTTGTAAATGGCACCTGTGAGGTATCCGCTAAATTTGCAATATATAGGAGCTCATCCATGCTATATTTTTCATAGATTTTATGACCCACAATGCTCAATGGCGTAGCCCCACATAATCCTCCCATATTTAACAATCCTCCTAATTTACCAATAATATATCCTAATACTCCAACTTTTGATATAATGCCGTTTATTGCATAAGGTAATGCCGTTATATGCCATTTAAAAAATTTATATGTGGCGTCAGTATCTATAATTATGATAGCAACATCCAAATTTAATTCATCTTTAATGGCACAATATAATCGCTCTGCTGATTTTTTTGGATTTTTTGGAAGAAGTGCTGCATAAGTCCCAGGGACATTTGTTAAATCAACACCACCTTCCGAAGCAGGTTTTAAGGCGTAAATAAGACCTACATTATCTATTACAACCTGTTTATGCCTTAAAGTTTCTTTTTTCGGCATTTTTCTAAGATTTTTTATTCTATCTTTCCGTGTTTTTAATAGTGGTCCAAGCACATAACCCCATACATATTTTGACCAATAATAGCAAAAATATGCCCAAAATTTAGGTTTAGCATGTTTCTCATCTACAAAGTTATTTTCACTTGTGGATATAACTTTTTCACTCAATACAATAAAATCACCATTTTCAATATTTAGACCTTTTTTCATTTCTCGTTTTAGAGAATTTATAACCACGGGAACAAAATCTTCGTTTCTTCTGATATATCTAGTTTTTATGGGTATGGCTTTTATATTATAATTAATAGGTTCATCTTTCATACTCTCACGGCATTATGACGATAACATTAAATAGTTTATATAATAAATAAACTATATTATAATATAATTAACATAATATTTACAATGAAATAATATAATAAATAAAAATATAATAAAAAATAATATAATAACTGTAAAAATATAAAATGTGATTATATGGATATGAATTTGGGGTATTCACTAATATTGGTGGGTTTGATATTAATATTCTTTGAGGTAATCACACCAGGGTTATATTTTCCAGCCATAGGTATAGCTGTGCTAATATACGGTATATTTTTATTATTTATGCCTTCATTAGCATTACCTGCTGCCATATTATCTGGGCTGATTACTGTATATATCATGTATCGTTTGGTATATAATGTGGGCACTGACATAAAAATAGGGGCAGAACGATTTATAGGAAGGGAGTTAATTTTGCAGAATGATTTGGATAAACAGGGGTATGGGTTAATAACCTTAGATAATGAAAAATGGCATATTAAGGCAACAGAACCTTTAAAAAAAGGAGATAAAATAAAAATAGTGGGTATAGAAGGGGTAAGTTTAATAGTAAAAAAGGTTGATGATAAGAAGGAAAAATTAAAGATAGACAATAATACTGACAATAAAAAAATAGAATAATAGTAATTTAATAAATAATAATCTTAAAAATAATAATAAAAAATTTAGTAGGGATATAATGGAATGGTTTTGGATAATAATAGGTTTAATAGTGCTTTATATTATAATAAAATCAGTAGTCATTGTAAATCAGTACGAATTGGGATTAATATTTAGATTAGGTAAGGTATCCAGGGTGTTGAAACCCGGAGTAAATATATTGATACCACTTATAGAAGAGCCTGTAAAAGTGGATGTAAGGACAAAAGTAATAGATGTTCCATCCCAAGAGATGATTACAAAAGATAATGCTGCTGTTTCAATAGATGCTGTTATATATTATAGGGTTGTAGATGTAAAAAGAGCTCTATTGGAAGTGCAAAACTATGAGTATGCCATAGTAAATCTTGCTCAAACAACATTAAGAGCAATAATTGGTAGTATGGAACTTGATGAGGTTTTAAATAAAAGGGAACATATAAATTCAAAACTTTTAGAAAGTCTTGATAAAGATACCGATTCATGGGGAGTAAGAGTTGAAAAGGTAGAGCTCAGGGAGATAGAACCACCACAAGATATAAAAAATGCCATGACTCAGCAGATGAAAGCAGAAAGATTAAAAAGAGCAGCCATATTAGAAGCAGAAGGAGAAAAACAAAGTAAGATATTAAAGGCAGAAGGTATAGCTGAGAGTTTAAGAATTGAAGCCGAGGGACAGGCAAAAGCAATAAAAATTGTTGCAGAAGCTGCACAGCAATATTTCAAAGATGAAGCACAGCTCTATAAGGCACTTGATGTAACCAATACAGTATTGAAAGAAAATACAAAATATATAATTTCTGAAAATATAATGGATGTTGCAAAGAAACTTGTTAAAAAATGATTTTAAGTTTCTATTTTATTTTTAATTTATTTTTATTATCCTATTTGTTATTATCACTTATTTATTATATTTTTATAGTATATTTTTTATAGTATGTATTTTTATATTTTATATTTTATATTATATATTATTATATTTAAATATCTATTTTTTAGAAAAACTATATATATCATACTTGCAAATATAAATATTAATAGTGTAATATTATGCCATAATCATAAACACTAAATATAATCGATATAATATTATTTTAAAATTAATAAGGTGATGTATCTTGGTAATTTGTCAAAAAGAATTTACAAATATGTATTGGAGACATAATTATCCACAATATTGGAATAGAATTATAGAAAAAAATCATTTAAAACCGGTGAATAATCACGAATTCACAAATTTACAAAGTTATAGGTTCATTGGGATGATTGGGGATAAAATATACAAAGATATTACAACAGGACCTTGTCTATTAACTCCAAAGGAAATAAGAAGTTTAAATAAGAATACCACTATTGACGATATCCAAGAAATGCTTATGAGGCATCCTACATTTGAGGATTATACTGCTATTGCTGTGGAAACAAAAGAAGAGTATTCTACAAATATAATTATAGAAACATATGAATATGCTAAACTTATAGAGTATAAAACAGAAATTTCATTTGAAGAGGCACTTAAACTAACAAAAAAAGCAGGAGAAAATTTTAAAAAATACTACAATAAAAAATTAAAAAATAATAATAAAAATAACCCCAATAATGACAAATCTGGAAAATTAAAATACTTCCCAACGCATAAATCATCATTTGATAGTAGGTTAAGGGAGCTCTGTAATGAATATTATATATTTTACCTGAACAATTCAAATATATCTAAAAAAGGTAGGGCGATTATAGAATCCAACCCCGAAGAAAGCACATGGTTAAGAATAAAAGTCTCATTTCTTCCAGAAGCCATAAATAAAAATAAAACAACGATAATTGAACCAGCTTCAAGTATTGATGGAATGAAATATGCCAATATGATTTCGGGGAGCTCCTCAATAATTACAAGAAGCCCACCTACCATTACAAATAAACCAGTAATGAATGGAGGTTATGATTATGAAATATTATATTTAAACGGCTCTATTGAAGAAGAATTTAAAAAATTTAGATTAAATGAAGGAAAAACACCATACGGGTGTCCAGCATACAATTTATATGCATTCCTATGCAATAACCATGATGAAAATACCGATGAATTTAGAGAATATAATAAAAATTGTAAAAAGTGCATGGAATATTTAAAGGATAAGCTCAAAAATATTATAGTGGAAAAATAAAAAAATAATAAAAAATAAATAAGTTTAATAAATAAATGGGTGATAATATGGATAATACATATGGTAAAGTTTATGATTTAATAATAATTGGTGGGGGTCCTGCTGGATTAACGGCTGGAATATATGCTATGAGGGCAAAATTAAATACTATATGTATTGAAAAAGAGAATGAAGGAGGAAAAATAGCAGAAGCTGGTATTGTAGAAAATTATCCGGGGTTTGATAGTATAAGCGGTTTTGAATTATCTCAAAAGTTTGTAGAACATGCAAAGAAATTCAATTTAAACATAGTTCATGACACCATTAAAAAAATCGATATATCCAAACCTTTTAAAATAATTGGTGAAAATAACACATATATTACAAAATCCATAATAATAGCAACAGGAACAAAGGATAAAAAATTGGGGTTAAATGAAGATAAATTTATTGGACGAGGGGTTAGTTATTGCACAACCTGTGATGCCTTTTTCTATTTAAATAAAGAGGTAATAGTTATTGGAAGGGGAACTCCTGCGGTTATGTCCGCATTGAATTTAAAGGATATAGCAAAGAAAGTAACAATTATTACCGATAAACCTGAGCTCAGGGCTGCTGAAAATATCATGCTGGAACGATTGAATGATGCCGAAAATGTAAAGATAATCACCAATGCAAAACCTTTAAAGATACTTGGTGATGATAAAGCAGAGGGTGTTTTGGTATCGCTAAATGGAGAAGAAAAGGAAATAAAAGCAGATGGTATTTTTATAAGTATGGGGCATATACCAAACTCTGAATTTTTAGAAAGTAGTGGCATAGCATTAAATAAAAAAGGATTTATAATAGTGGATAAATCATGCAGAACAAACATAGATGGAATATTTGCCTGTGGTGATATTACAGGTGGTGTTTTGCAGGTATCCAAATCTGTTGGTGAGGGTGCAGTTGCACTTGCAAGTGCCTCACAGTATTTAAATAATTATAAAAATGATAAATAAGAATTTTATTTTAATATTTTTACTTATTTTTAATATTTATTTTAAGTATTTATATGTTTAAAATCATTATTTATTCATTTTATTTATTAATATTATTTATTTTTTCTCCTTTTTCGTTTTTGTTTTTTCATTTTTGATTTTTTCGGTATATCTACATTTTGGATAATTGGAACATCCTATAAACTCTCCAAATCTTCCCTTTCTCATTATTAAGTCCCCTCCACACTCTGGACATTTACCTACCACTACTTTTTCAGCTTTTTCAGTTTTAGTTTTATTATTTAGTTTTTCGGTATATCTACATTTTGGATAATTTTCACAGCCTAAAAATGCTCCATATATTCCTTTTTTTACCACCAATTTTCCACCACATTTTGGGCAGATTTTTTCAGATTTTTCAGCCTTTTCCATTTCTTTTTTATCTTCGTTGGATATTTTTGAAGGACATTCTGGATTTATACAGACTTTTTGATTATCTATGCTTATTATAGGAGCTCCGCATATTTCACAAGTTTCATTTAATATTTTTATCCTTCCCTTTTGTGGCAATGGATAGGTTTTTTTACATTCTGGATAATTTGTGCATCCTATGAATCTCTTCTTGCCTTTTGTTTTAATTATTATTAAGTCCCCCCCACACTCGCATTTACCAACAGTTTTTAAAGATTTATTTGTAGTGTCTATTTTTTCCACCAATTCCTTACCAATTTCTTTTTCTTTCTTTTTAACCTCTTCTAATATGGCTCTTAATTTATTTTCAGCATCTTTTAAAACATTTTCTTTTTTTATGGTTCTTTTCTGTAATCTATCCAGTTTTTTTTCTAATTCTCTTGTCATCTTTTCATCAATTATTTCGGGACAGTATTTTTTAAGGGTTTCAATTACTGCTATTCCCAAATCAGTTACTTTTAAAGAGCCATCATCAATTAAATATCCTCTTTTTACGAGTTTTTCCACAATGTCAGCTCTAGTGGCTTTTGTTCCTAATTCCCTTGATTCAAGTTCCTTTATAATAGATGCCATTGTATATCTTTTAGGAGGCTTTGTTTCCTTTCTTTCAATGGTTATTTTTTCAACAGGTATTTTATCATTTTTTCTTAAACTTGGGAGCTCCTTTTCATCAAACTTTGTAAAGTAATATATCTCATGCCATCCTTCTTTTATAGTTCTTGAACCACTTAGTTTGAAGTTTTCTCCATCGATATTCAACACTACATTAATATACTCCCTTTCTGCATTATCCCAAAAGGCCGCAAGTGTTCTTCTTACAATTAAATCGTATAATTTTTTCTCATCATCATTTAATAGTTCTTTTGGAACATCTACAACATGTATTGCAGGGTGTGCAGGGTCGCTTTTTTTACCTTCTATTGGCTTTCTGTTCTCTCTCAATATGAGCTCGGCATATTTTTTATAATCGCCATGGTTTGAAACTTTTGTTAGAATATCCTTTATGTAATTATCATCCTTTGGAAGTTTTTGAGAACTCGTCCTTGGATAAGAACAAATTCCCATTTCATAAAGCTTCTGTGCAATTTCTTGCGTCTTTTTTGGTGAAAATCTAAATATTCTGTGAGCCTCTCTTTGTAATGTTCCTAAATCAAATGGTGGATTTGGTTTTATCTTTTTCTTAGTTTTTTTGATACTTGAAATTATTGCCTCTTTTTCATCCTTTATTCTGTTGTAAATTTCGTTGGCTTCCTTTTCATCCCAAAATTTATCCTTTTCATGAATTGCTAAGAGCTCATTTTTTAGGTGAGCTCCGATTACCCAATATGGTTTTGGAACAAATTTTTTTATTTCCAGCTCTCTATCGACTAAAAACGATAAAGCAGGTCCTTGAACTCTACCTGTGCTCATCGTCTGCCATCTATTAACAGCCCTTATGGATTGCATCAGAGCTCTTGAAACATTTATTCCATAATACCAATCTACCCTATGCCTACTGTCTCCTGCATCAACAAGCCCGAAATCTACTCTATCTGGATTCTCATACGCCTTAATAATTTCATTTTTGGTTAAACTTGAAAATCTCATCCTTTTTGCATCATTTTTTCCACAACAGTAGTACAATGCGTGATAACCAATTAACTCTCCTTCAATATCCCAGTCCGATGCTATATAAAACTCATCAGCTTCTTTTGCAAGTTTTTTAAGTGTATTTATATATTTTTGGACATACTCCTTTCCTTTAATGGTTGAAGCAGGAACCCATTTTATATTAAAAACAGGATATTCCCCAAATTTTTTCTTTTCCCCTGTTTTTTCTTCTTCTAATGTAAATAAATGCCCAACAGCAGAAGCTACAATTATTTTTTTTCCATTTCTTTCCAATTCATAGTATGGAATTCCGTTATTTGATTTCTTTTTAGGATTGCCCAAAGCACTTGCTATTTTTTTTGCTACATTTGGTTTCTCACATATTATTAAATCAGTCATAATTTCACTTTTTTAAAATTTAAAAATTTTTTTAATTTTTATGAACATCATGCATAATATTTAATAGTTATATAATTAATTTATTTTATTATATTATTATTTTATTTTATTATTTTTTATATTATCTTTTATTACTGGACTTTTTTTATCAATGTAAAAAAAATTAACAAAAGAAATATAAAAAGGAGCGGTATAATTATAAATAATTATAAGTAGATAATTAACATAATGAAAGATAAGAGGTGGTTTTATGGATATTCTATTTAGAGGGGGAGCTATGGAGGTAGGAAGGAGTTGCATAGAAGTTAGAAGTGATAAAAGTAATATATTTCTCGATTGTGGTGTAAAATTATCCGAGGATAATCCAGAATATCCTGTATTTGATAAAATACATCCTGATGCTGTTTTTGTATCCCATGCTCATCTCGACCATACAGGTTCTTTACCCATATTATCCCATTTACATATGCACTGTCCCGTATATACAACTTCAATGACAAAGGCTATAACAAAGGAGCTCCTAAGGGATTCATTAAAGATAGGCATAGAGGAAAACAGAGAGCTACCATTTAATAAGGGAGATATAAACAATATATTACATCATCATAAATATGTAAAATATGGAGAAATTTATAATATTAGGGATTTTGAATATATCTATTATGATGCGGGACATATTCCAGGAAGTGCCTCAATTTACTTAAATTATAATAACGGCAAAAAAATAGTATATACAGGAGATATCAAACTTTCAAAAACAAGGCTCACAAAAGGAGCGGATTTAAGCTATTGTGATAACGATATAGATATTCTGATTATTGAATCCACCTATGGAAATAGGCTTCATCCAAATAGAAAACAGCTTGAAAAAGAATTTCTAAATAAAGTAAAAGAAACTGTGGAAAGAGGAGGAACAGCTATAATTCCAGTATTTGCAGTTGATAGGAGTCAGGAAGTAATTTTAATGTTAAATGATTTAGATTTAGATGTTCCTATATATTTTGATGGATTAGGTGTAAAAATAACAAAGATAATGTTAGGACAGCACCCCAAATACCTTAGAAATCATAAAAAACTTAAACGGGCATTTTCAAATACCTATACTGTGGAGAATGAAGAAAGACATTATGTAATTAAGGATTTAAAAGAAAATGGTGGTATTATAGTCAGCACTGCTGGAATGCTCAATGGAGGACCTGTAATAAAATATATAAGCAATTTCTGGAATGACCCTAAGAGCTCCCTTATATTCACAGGTTATCAGGTAAAAAACACAGCTGGAAGAATACTTCTTGAAACTGGAAAACTCCCAATTGGAGAGATGATGGTAGAACCAAAATTTGAAATATCATTTTATGAATTTTCAGCACATGCTGGAATGGATGAACTAAGAACAGTTGTAAAAAAGGCAAATCCTGAGATTTTAATAATACAACATGGAGAAGAAGAGGCAATAAATGTATTCAAAGAATGGGCTATTGAAGAAGGATTTAAAACATATACGCCTAAATTATGCGATAGAATAGATATATAATATTCTTAATTATTATTTATTATTTTATTCTTTATTACTTTATCTTATTATCTTGTTTATTATCTTATTATATTCATCTATATTTTATTTCATTATTCATTTCTATTGTCCTCATTGTTATTTTTATTATCCATTTTTATCTTTATTTTCGTCATCATCAAATTCTACAACTATGTTTTTTATATTAAATTCCTTTCCTCCTTTTATTTTTAAAGAATAACTTCCACATTTAGGACATGTAACATCAAATTCATCTTTTGCTTCCAACTCTCCTTCATACCCGCAATTTTTACATACAATATGTGGTTTTATGTATTCTACTTCCATTTCTGCACCTTTACATATCGTGTCCTCTGAAATTACCTCAAATGCAAATTTTAACTGCTCAAAGTTTATAAAGGTTAATTCTCCAATTTCTAAGTTTATTTTAGAAACTTTTTTAATATTTTTATCTTTCAATTCTTGATTATCTACTGAATATAAAATTGTATTTAATATGGATGTTGCATAGGATAATTCATGCATTATTACACCTTTATTATATAATATCAACATCAATTAATAAAAATTAAAAATAAAAATAAGATAAAATTTAACATAAACTTATTAAGATATAGTATATCGATTTATGTATTTATAATTATAATTCATCAGCAGGTATAAATTTATATCCATAGCTAATGACTCCATCCTTACCATCTTCTTTTATTCTTCTAAAAGCTACTTTCACAGGCATGCCAATATGGACTTTGTCGATATCACAATCAACCTGTGCAGTTAATTTTGGACCTTCATCCAATTCAATTACTGCTATTACATAGGGTGCCATTTTTTCAAAATCTTTTGGTGGTGTGTGTATTATAGAATATGTATATATTTTTCCTTTTCCACTGAGCTCATATGGTTCGAGCTCTCCCTTTCTCCTACATTTTGGACATACATTTCTTGAAGGAAAATAAACTGTTCCACAGGTTTTGCATCTTGTTCCAATAAGGTTATATCTTTCATTGATATGTCTCCATGTTCTTACCACCATATATATCACCATTTAATTTTTTATTACTATTTTATTTTCATTTAAATCAATCTTTATTATTTCTCCACTGAGCTCCTTTACTTCCCCAAATAAATCAACTGCTATTATCTTATTATCTTTTTTCTCAACAAGCATAATATCCTCCATAATAAATTTATCATTTACATAGAGGCTAAAATTACACATTATTTCACCTTATATTAAAAATTTTGAGTATATCATTATTTCTTTGATTTATTAAATAGCATGAATGTTATGAGCTCTATCATTATATTATTGAAGAAATTGGATTTTAATCCCATCCCCTAATCATGATTACCTTAGTTAGGTTTATTATATTCTATTTCGTTTTTTATAATATTCTTTTATTTTATTTTTAACTATAATTTATTTTTTTATAATTTTTATTTCCTTTTATCTGAGAGAATATGAACGCATACAGTTCCACCGCTTCCCCCGACATTTGCCGTTATACCATATCCATTTTTAATTGGAGCCTGCCTACCTTTACAGTTTTTGTCCTGTTTTAATTGCCAATATATTTCCCCAGCCTGTCTTATACCTGTGGCACCGAGAGCATGCCCTGCTGCTTTTAATCCACCACTCGGATTAACACTAACAAAATCATCATAGTCTATTCTTGTCTTTTCTTCGTCTCCAACGATTTTTCCAGCTTCTCCTTTTTTGCAGAATCCCAAATCCTCCAATAGTATTAAACCATTAATTGCGAAGCAGTCATGAACTTCTGCAACATCCATTTTATCGGCATGAGCTCCTGCCAATTTATATGCTTTTTCAGATGCAACTCTTGCAGCATTGAGTGAAGTCATATCTTTTCTTCCATGAAGGGCTATTGTGTCAGATGCCTGAGTAGATGCTCGTATATATATTATCTCGTCTTTTGGTGCAAATTCTTCTGCCTTATCGGCATCGCATATAATAAGTGCCGCAGCTCCGTCAGAAACAGGGGAGCAGTGCATAAGTGTTAATGGTTCTGCAACTGGTGAAGCATTCATAACCTGTTCAAGGGTAGTTTTAAATCTAAACTGAGCATAGGGGTTTTTTGAACCATTGTCATGGGCTATTACACTCCATTTTGATAGCTGTTCAAGTGTAAGTCCATATTCATACATGTATCTTTTTGCCATCATGGCATAGAGTGATGGAAATGTTGCTCCGAAGAATGATTCCCACTCCTGGTCTGCTGCTGTGGCTATTGCTGCTGTGGCATCTGCTACATCGGTCATTTTTTCTACACCACCTGCTAAAACAACATCGTGACATCCACTTGCAACAGATAAATAGGCACTTCTAAGAGCCAAGCTTCCAGAGGCACACGCCGCTTCTACCCTTGTGCATGGAATTGGATTTAATCCTGCATAATCCGCTATAAGTGATGCAATATGTTCTTGACCTACAAAAATACCTCCGCTCATGTTTCCAACATACATGGCGTCTATGTCATCACCGTCAATATTTGCATCATTTATGGCTTTAACTCCTGCTTCAACAATTATTTCCCTAAATGATGATTCCCAGAGCTCACCAAATTTAGTCTGTCCATATCCAATTATTGCAACATCTCTCATTATTCCACCTCTTCGTAAAATTCTATAAGTTTAATTATTATTTCATGAAGTTCATCAATATGTTGGTCTTTCTTTAATGTATTAACTTAATTTAACATATTTTGGAAAATTTTTCAAATGTTTTTATCCATCATTTCTATTGCATTTATATCTTAATTCCGCCCCTATATTTTAGATAAACTGCATAATCCACATATTTTTTTCTATTTAATAAATTCATAGTTTTTGGAGCTCTATCTTTAACTTCCTCAATTCTATCCATTACAGTTATATCAAAGGCATCACTACCTGCACCACTTCCATAGGATACCGCCAAAATCCTATCCCCTTCTTTTGCATGGTCCAAAACATTTGAAAGCCCAAGTGGAACAGCACCTGAATAAGTATTTCCCAAATAAGGTGTTAAAAGTCCGTATTTATATTGTTCATTTGTGAATCCTAATGCTTTTGCTGCTTTTAAGTAAAATTTTCCATTTGGTTGGTGGAACACACAGTAATCATAGTCTTTTGGAGTGGTTTCCATTCTTTCCATCATTCCTTTGGCAGCACTTAACACATGTTTGAAATATGCAGGTTCTCCTGTAAATCTTCCGCCGTGTCTTGGATAGGATTCCCCTTCTCTTCTCCAAAAGTCTGGGGTATCCGTTGTAAAGGAATATGTGCTGTTTATTTCTGCAACTAATTCATCCTTATTGTTTCCAATTATGTATGCTGCCCCACCTGCTGCTGCGGTGTATTCAAGTGCATCACCCGGAGCTCCCTGAGCAGTATCTGCACCAATTGCCATGCCGTATTTTATAATACTACTACCAACAAGACCCATGCACATTTGGATTCCAGCAGTTCCTGCCTTACATGCAAATTCCAAATCTGCTGCTGTTAAATCTGGTGTAGCACCAATAGCCTCTGCTACGGTTGAAGCGGTAGGATTTACGGCATACGGATGACTTTCACTACCCACATAAACTGCCCCAATATCTTGTGGATTAATATCTGCTCTTTTTAAGGCATTTCTGGCTGCTTCAACAGATATTGTTGCAGTATCCTCATCTGGTGATGGCACGCTTTTTTCATTAACTACCAATCCATTCTTTATAGATTCGGGATTTTTTCCCCAAACTCTTGCTATTTCCTCTACTTTTATTCTGTATTTAGGAATATAACTACCGTAGCCCACAATACCAACTTTCATTTAATCACCTTTTTTATGAATTTATTATTTATTGTTAGTTATATACAATTAAAAATTTCATAAATAGAAAAACAAAAATAACAACATTAAACAATAAATATATATTATATTAATTTAAGAATATATATTAATTCAGGATTCCTTTTAATCTCTTTAACAATTCATTAATATCAAGTTTTGTTATAATAAGTGGTATTCCTTCAATTTCTGCTATTTTTAGTGCCAATTTATCCAACTTGGATACACCTTGAAGAACAACCAATCTCGGTTTTATAGAGCTCACCCTTATGGCAACCATTGGACTTCTTCCAGATGAAACATTGGTGAATATTAATGCCCTTTCCGTAGTCCATCCATATAGATTTAGAAAATCCTGCCCATCCATCTCCAATATTGCCTTTATGCTATCTACAACAGTATGACCGAATATTTGGTTATTCAATATACCTTCCAACTCTTTATCATTTGATTTTCGATTTCCACAACATACGAGCTCCCCTTCGATAACATTCAAGAATTCTTTTATTGATATTGGTGATGTATACTCCCTTATTTGAAGGATAGCTTTCATTGACGGCGGATTTAAAACCTTTTGAAGAGCCCTTATTGTGTGGCCTCCGTTTTCTTTATCAAGTTCAACCAATGCATCAACATATCTTTTTACTATATTCACGCCGGGATTTTTTCTTCTACCAGTTTCATAATCGCTTACAACTGATGGAGACAAACCTAAATATCTTGAAACATCTATCTGTGGAATATTGAACATTTCTCTCCATTTTTTCATGCTCTTTCCGATGTCATCGGATAATACAATATCTCCAATAATATGCACTTTTATCTTTTCCATAAAATCCAATTATAATATATATTATATAAAAGTTTCGATTTAAAACAAACTTTTATTCGTTATATGTCGATATAAAAAATAAAAAAATAATAAAAATAAAATAATAAAAGCTAAAATAATAAAAAGAATAATAAAAATAAAATATTATTAAAGTATTATATCTCTATCAGTTTTACAATATATTCCCAACAACTTAGCACAGAGCTCCATATCTTTATCCCCTATCTTTACAGTTTCATGAGATTTTTTTAATATATATGGATACCCGCCAACAGATATTTCATTTAAATTTGAAAAGAAGTCATTATTTAATTTTGAAAATGAAGTAATATTCAACATACCTGAGCTCCCATCCAATCTTACAAATTGATAGTATAATTTACCAATATCGTATCCAAAATGTTTTATATGATTTATAGTATAGTAAATATTCTTATTTATATCTTTTATTTTCTTATCAGACAAATCTAATGGTTTTGAATAACCTGTTCCTTTTATTTTTGAAAATATTGCTATGTCTGGAATATTAGCCTCTTTAAAATATAAATTCATTTTTGAAGTTTTTGATACCCCTATTATTTTTTTATCATAATTTTGTAGGAGCTCCGTTAAAAGAACTATGTATTCAAGCTGTTCAAATAGTATTCTCTCTTCATTACTTTTATAGTTTAAATCATTTGTTGGAATAAGCCTATTTTCCCCTATATTTTCAAAAATCCTATCTTTAATTTCATTACAATATTCATTATAATAATCTACAATAGATGATTCTGATGAATTTTTGTTATTTTCAATCACTGTTCCGTAGGTGTGAGTTTGGATTAAAAGAGAGTATATCGAGCCATCAAATAAATAATAGTCAATATCCTTGTTCATAAAATTCCACAGTGCAGTTTTTAATTCCATATTCATCATATAAAGCCTAAGCCTATCTGGCACATACTTATATGGAAGGATTATATCCGTGTCCCAATATGAAATGGATTTTTCTATTTTTTCTCCGACTTTATTTATATATGAAACAGCGCCTATTGAATACAGGCAATAATCGATATAATTTAATTTATTAAAACTACCATCTCCACCAGCAAATACACAGTCCGATGGATTTTCAAAGTTTTGTGGTATCCAATATTTGCCACTATCAAATTTTCTGTCAATAGATTCTATTTTTTTACGAATTTTATTTTTTTTGCTAAGTAAATATGAAAAATCCAAATCAAACACCTAATTTATTTCCTTTTTGATAATAATATTTTATTTTTATTATTATTTTTATATATCATATCCTATTTATTTTTTCTCTTATTATTTTTATTCCTTATCCATTATATCGTTATCTTCATCTTCTTCCTTTTTCTTTACTATATTTGTATCCATAATACTTATTAACCCGTTTTCCCCTATTATTTCTACCAACATAGGCAATATTTTTAATAATTTTTCCTCATATTCTATACATTCGACTATTACAGGTAAATCCATGGAAAGTCTTAAAACTTCAATTTCAGATATGCCCCTTATACCATAACCACAAAAACCTCTCAAAATCGTAGCTCCTGCAATACCATTTTCTTTAAGTATTTTTAATATATACCGATATAATGGCATTCCTTTATACTTATCAGTCTCTTTTAAATATATCCTTAGCATTTTAGCATTTAGTATTTTCATAGTGCCACCTATTATGTTAATTATTTTATTTTATTTCTGCTATAATTTATGTTATTTTTTTATTATTTAGTATTATTTATTTTAATTTATTTTGAGTATATTTTACTTTTTTATATGTTATTTTCTTAATCATATTTTTATATAATTTATATGTTATTATATGCTAATTATATGAGCGGTTATATTTTGGGATGATGTATACTTAATAACACTTTGGTGGTTTAATGGATATAAAAGAAACATTTTCAGAGTTTGTTTATAAATATTATATCGAGCCAATCAAACTGAAATCAGGATACAATATCATTCAAGAAATTACCTATGGAATATTATTGTTTGTAATGGTTTATTTGTTTTACAAGGTTTGTAAATTGCTTAATATAAAAATAAATAAAAAGTTTGCATTAACTACAATTTTTTATATTATATTAATAGCATTAATGAGAGCTCTGGTTGATGCAGGATATATCCCTCATTCATATTATACAGTAACTCCCGGCATTGTGATTTTGGTAGGTCTGTATTATATGAGCTCTATAATTATTTCAGGCATACTATTCAAAAAAGATAAATATCATATTTCCGCAATAATAATGGCATTAATACCAACAGTTTATTTATTAAGTATATTTATAAACAATATGGTGCATATGAATGCATTATTTTATGTGCTTGGTATTGTAGCTATTGTATATGGCATTGTAATATATCCTATTGAAAAAATAAAAATCTTGAAAAATAAATTGAATTTTGACACCGTAGATAAATATGCAATAATATCGCAATTAACAGATGCCTCAGCAACAGCCGTTGGTATCGGCATGTATGGGTATTGGGAACAGCACCCTATCCCAAGACTTTTTATGGGTATTTTTGGTCCATATATAATGATACCTTTAAAATTAATTGTTGTTATAGCAGTATTATATATCATAAACAAAGAAATAAATAATAGGGATTTAAGAAATATATTAAAAATAACCATAATGGCTTTGGGACTTGCCCCGGGGCTTAGAGATTTGTTTAGAACTATTATGGGAGTTTAATTTATTAATTTAGTTAGTTAATTTAGTTATTTAATTTTAGTTGATTAATAGTTTAATGTTATAATTTTAATATTTTAAATTTATAAGATATAAGACATAATAAATAATGAAAAGGGATATTATGAAAGTTGTTGAAATGGTTATTAATAAAGAGGATGAATTATATAATTATATAGATAATATTGATGAAGGGGATTATATGGAGGCTTATTTTGGAAGATGCCATATGGAAGGCACAGTTATTAGTAAAGAGGATACATTTTTTAGATTGGATTCCGATAACGAATTAATGGGAATGGTAGAATTTGACCTATCAAGTGTTGTTAATGATTTAATAGAGCTCGTCCATACTACGCCAGATAAAAAAGTAATCTTAAAAATAATGTAAAAAATATATGTTAGTAATAATTATAAAAAATAATTTAAAGTTATAAAAATAAAATATAAAATAAAATTGATAAAAATTAATGTGTTATAAGAAAAATGATGATTTATAACTGAATAATAAAATTAAAAATACTGCAATAATAAAAGATGATATTATGTTTATGGGAGCTACAACAAAAGAAGGGCTTAATATTGCTGAAAAATCCAGAACAATAGTAAAAAATAAGATAAGACAAGTATTGGGGGAAGATAAGTTAAAAAGTTATTCCAGTGAAGAATTAACGATAATGGAAAGAGTTGTACATGCTACTGCTGATGAAGAATATGCAAAACTATTAATTTTTAAAAATAACCCGATAGAGAATGGAATAGAGGCTATTAAAAACAAAAAACCAGTAGTTGTGGATGTGGGCATGGTTAAGGCAGGTATTAGATATAACAATTTATATAATTTTATTAATGATAAAGAGACTTACAAAATGGCTGAGGAAGAGCAGATTACAAGGGCAATAGCATCCATGAGAATTGCAAAAAAGCTTATTGATGGTGGGGTTGTAGTAATAGGCAATGCACCTACTGCATTATTCGAAGTAATTAGGTTGATAAATGAAGAGGGCATAAAACCAAAACTTGTTATCGGAGCTCCGGTTGGTTTTGTAAAGGCTAGTGAGTCAAAAGAAGCTTTAAGAAATACGGATGTTCCATCCATAACCACAGTAGGACCAAAAGGTGGGACTCCCGTTGCAGTATCTATTGCTAATGGCATCATAGCATTAAGTAAAAATAAAAGGGCATAATTTATATAATAACATTTAAATTTAAATCCTTGCTAATTTTACTTATTTTTTTATTATATTGATTATTTAATTTTTATTTTTTAAAATATCTTTAATCTATCCGTCGTAAATCGATGGATTTTTTAGTATAATTAATATATTTAAATAAATAGAATTATAGAGATTTTTAAGAGATTTTTTATATATTGTGTTATTTTTAATCCTTCCTTGTAAATTTTTTAGATTTTAAAAAAATATCAATTTAATATCTTTTATATTCCTAAATACCTTTAAATTATCCGTCGTAAATCACCCTTAAAACTATATAAATAACAAAAATCAATGTGATTCGAGATGCAAGGTTTATATAGGGGTAATGCAAAGGTATTTTACATAAAATAAGAAAATTTTTGAACTGTTAAAATCAGACCATTGATGGATGGAAATTTAATTTTGGTATAATAAAAAACCTCAATTTGAGTTAAAATCAGACCATTGATGGATGGAAATTTTTTTCACCTTTATAAGTAATTAGGGATTGCCCCTGGTTAAAATCAGACCATTGATGGATGGAAATCAAATATTGCAACATTTTTGTAAGAATAATTGTAAAAGTTAAAATCAGACCATTGATGGATGGAAATTATTTATATAGTGATTTTTGAGTTATAGTATTAAGTGTAGTATCAGTTAAAATCAGACCATTGATGGATGGAAATTGCAATCATTGAAAAAATATCTGCACTTATATATTGGTTAAAATCAGACCATTGATGGATGGAAATAAAGCTCGTTCTGGTGTCATCGAAATAATTTTAACGTTAAAATCAGACCATTGATGGATGGAAATTAATACAATTTCTCATATTTCGCATACTATTCATAATGTTAAAATCAGACCATTGATGGATGGAAATAAAGCTCGTTCTGGTGTCATCGAAATAATTTTAACGTTAAAATCAGACCATTGATGGATGGAAATTAATACAATTTCTCATATTTCGCATACTATTCATAATGTTAAAATCAGACCATTGATGGATGGAAATAAAGCTCGTTCTGGTGTCATCGAAATAATTTTAACGTTAAAATCAGACCATTGATGGATGGAAATTAATACAATTTCTCATATTTCGCATACTATTCATAATGTTAAAATCAGACCATTGATGGATGGAAATCATTAAATAGTGATGTTCCAAGAATTAAAGTGTTCCGTTAAAATCAGACCATTGATGGATGGAAATGGAGCTCCGATAGTGTTGAGATTTCATAATATATATTATCATGTTAAAATCAGACCATTGATGGATGGAAATTTATTATATTCATCATCTAAATTAATTAATTCTTCCTGCGTGTTAAAATCAGACCATTGATGGATGGAAATTTGAATGACTATATACATCATTCAAAGGCAAATTTAGTTAAAATCAGACCATTGATGGATGGAAATTTCAATAGATGAAAAATAAACAGTCTGTAAATAGAGCTTCATGTTAAAATCAGACCATTGATGGATGGAAATTGAAATATTAAGTGACTTGGAACTTATAAATGACATTGTGTTAAAATCAGACCATTGATGGATGGAAATTAAGCCTCTTTTTGTGATGCATCATAATAGTAATCGTTAAAATCAGACCATTGATGGATGGAAATAGATTGGAAAGGCAGGAATGAAAGGTGTTAGATAGTTAAAATCAGACCATTGATGGATGGAAATACGCATAAATCTTTTATCATATCATTCCTCAAAGCTGCGTTAAAATCAGACCATTGATGGATGGAAATCTTCTATTTTATTAATAATATATTGTGCCACTTCATCGTTAAAATCAGACCATTGATGGATGGAAATCTAAACAGTGCATACCGCACCTACATGTAATTTTATGTTAAAATCAGACCATTGATGGATGGAAATAGATTCTATCTTTTCGGGTCTTTTAGGTTGTGGTTGAAGTTAAAATCAGACCATTGATGGATGGAAATCTTTAATGTCTTCGTCAATAGGTTCTGGCGTTTCCGTTAAAATCAGACCATTGATGGATGGAAATATAATTTCACCTTCATTATCTAAATTCCAATTAATAGTTAAAATCAGACCATTGATGGATGGAAATGAGGATGTTCTTACAAATGCATTTTATAAAGGATATTTAAAAGAGTTAAAATCAGACCATTGATGGATGGAAATTAAATCTATTATGTAATAATATTCAATGTCTGAAATAGTTAAAATCAGACCATTGATGGATGGAAATAGATATATGAAAAAGAAAAAAGAAAAGCAAATTATAGGTTAAAATCAGACCATTGATGGATGGAAACTTTTTAATTTATAATTAAATATTTAAAGAACACTTATAATTGCTATAAAGAATATGGATATTACTACCCTTGTTAATGTAGATATCGTCATGAGACTTATACCATCCTTAACCCCATATAATCCAACATAATAAGGTATAAAATATCTAATTATGGTTATACTCGATAGAACAGAGCCAAATAGCAGAGCTCTTATAGCTTGTATATTATTTATGGCATGACTATCCACCAATGAACCTGCCATAGTATATGCCGCTATACTGTTTATCATGGCTGTTATAGATATGGTTAATTCCTCAGTGGAGAATGGTAAAAACGATATATGAGTTTTTATATATTCTGTAATATAATCAAAAATTCCTATTTTAATCAAAAAAGATGTTATAAACGATGCTATGAATATAGTTTTTATTATAGGGAGGGATATTTTTATGGTTTTGTAGATAACTGTTTTAAATAGGTTTTTATAATTATTTATCTCTTTTATAGATATGTTTTTTTCAACATTATTATTTTTAATGTCATTAATATTATTATCATCTTTATTTTTATTTTTATCATCATTTATATCCTTTTTTATTGTTAATTTTCCAATTATGGCAAATATAACTGTTGTAATTAACCCTATTAACACCAATATAAAAAAATAAACAATCCCCAACATACCCATAGTGGCAAATAATGTTGGAACAAGAGAATCCCAATGTTTCAATATTGCAGGAAAAGAATCCATTAAAGATGATATATAGAGCTCCTTCTTAGATATTTGATTATTTTTATAAAAATCTATAAGCATTACATTCGCAGCTCTTGGGTCAATAAATGCCAAGGTTAAGGCTAATCCACATTCTTCTGGAAGATTTGCAATTTTAGTAAATATAGTGCCGATAAAAGACAGTTTAGTAATTACATTCAATGCTACCAATGTTTCTGCTATAAACATACCTATAAGTAATCCAGGTATGGAATACTTTAAAAACATATAGGTGAGATAAAATAAGGATACGATAAATTCTTTCATAAAAATATATTATTAGTAAAGTTTTATAAATTTATGCTTTTTACCATTTTTTAATTACTTCATAAATTGGACCTTCTCTTGTTAATTCACTTTTCATCAAAACGATATTTTTAACCTCAATAGTGCCGAGCTCCGTATGTTTATACTTATCAATTTTATTTTTTAGTAATTTTTTATCCTTGATAAATTTGACCCTTCCAATAGTTATATGTGGGATATAGTCCTTTTCTTTTTTAAATCCCAATTCTGAAAGTTTTTCATCAATTTTTTTGAATATAGGTATTAAATTAGTAACTCCTACCCATATTACCCTTATGTAATTTTCATTTGGAAAAACGCCAATATGTTTTATATCACTTTTAACAGGTTTAATGGATAAATCTAAATTTTTTATTTTCTCAATCATTTCTTCGTCAATATCTCCCAAAAATTTAACAGTTATGTGAAGATTATCCATTTTAACCAATTTAATGCCGTTAATTTTAAAATGAGATGATAGTTCTTTAAGTTTTTCTTTAATATCTTCATTTAATTCAATTGCTAAAAAGCATCTCATAATTTCACTTATTATTTTATTATTTTTTACTTTATTACTTTTTATTATTACTTATTTCACTCATTTTCATCTTTTAATAATATTGGTATGTTATCCACTATTTTAAAGGTTTTTTTACATCTTCTACAAATTAATTTTTTATTTCCATTCTCTTCTATCAATTCTAAATCCCCCCTGCAAAAAGGGCATTGGAGGATATGTAAGTATCTTTTTATCCAGCCCATAGTATCATTTTAATTATAATTTTAATAATTTTATATCATTCTATGTATTATACTCCTGTATATCTAATTATTTATATATAATTATTTATATATAATTATTTATTTTTTAATGTGTTAATTACCTCATCAACAATCTCAGGAGCAAGACCAATATATGTTTTATAGTCAAATAATTCGTCGAGCTCCTCCTCAGTTAAATATTTCATCACATTTTCATCTTTACTTAAAACTTCTTTTAAATGTCTATTTTCGTCATGAGCCTTCATTGCACATTTTCTTACAACTTCATGAGCAGTCTGTCTTCCCATGCCTTTTTTAGCAAGGGTAATCATTACTCTTTCCGCCATTATAAGACCTTTTGTTAGTTCAAGATTTCTATTTACATTTTCAATATTTACAGTCAATTTTCTCATACCTTTGATTGCAAGGTTTAATATATGGTCTAATAAAACGCATGACTCGGGGAATAAACATCTTTCTGGTGATGAGTTTGTTAAATCCCTCTCTTCCCATAATGGAATATTGTCAAATTCAGCAAGAGCATTTGTTTTGATTACTCTGGAAAGCCCGCAAATCTGCTCAAATGTGATGGGGTTTCTTTTATGTGGCATTGTGGATGAACCAGTTTGTTTTGATGCATCGAATTCTTCTTCAAGTTCTTTTATTTCTGTTCTTTGCATACTTCTTACTGTAATACCTATTTTGTTAAGCGTTTGGGCAATTAAAGCAAGGGTAGCCATAAATTCAGCATGTCTATCCCTTTGGATAACTTGATTTGATATTAAAACTGGGTTTAATCCAAGTATCTCCCCAACTCTTTTGTGGATTTTCATACCGTCCTTTCCAAGAGCTGCCATTGTTCCTACTGCTCCTGTAATCATTGAAACGCATAACCTTTCTTTGCATGTTTTTAATCTATCTATATGTCTTTGAATTTCAGAAGCCCAAAGTGCAAACTTCATGCCGTATGTTGTTGGAATAGCATGCTGTCCATGGGTTCTTCCAATACATACTGTGTATTTGTGTTCCTCAGCCTTTTTAGTTAATTCATCTCTCAATGTTTTTAATTTGTCCAATAGTATGAATATAGCATCTTTAAATTGTAGTGATTGGGATGTATCAACAATATCGTTGGATGTTGCACCAAAATGTATATACTCACCTGCATTTCCTTCGCATACCTCTGCAAAAGCCTTTACCATTGCCACAATGTCGTGTCTTGTTTCTCTTTCAATTTCCTTTGCTCTTTCAAGTTTCACATATTTTGTTGATGCCTTTCTGTTTATTTCTTCCGCTGCTTCCATTGGAATTATACCGAGCTCACCCTGAGCTCTTGCAATAGCTGCCTCAACTTCGAGCATTTTTTGAAGTTTTGTTTCTTCTTCCCAAACTTCCTTCATTTCTTTTGAACCATATCTAAAATCAATTGGATGCACTGCCATTTTATAACCTCCAAAAGTTAATTTATACTGTTTCCTTTTTTAAATTATTATTATATATTATTTTCTTCCGCTCATGTTATTATATCGGTTAAAGATATAAACTTTTACACCAGAGCTCCTACAAATATATTGTCTTTTGTTCTTAATATTCTAACTTTAACGATTTTTCCAACAATTTTTTCATAATTTTTATTAACATTTATTATCTGGATAACCCTATCTTTTGCAACTCCAATTACTTCATTATTTACTCTTCCATCTAAAACAACCTCTGCCTTAACAATTTCATTTAATTTAAAGGGACTAAAAAGTTTTTTTCTTCGATGATTTCCAAAAGCCTTAGATAATGGTGTATCCAATTGAACATCAATGCCGTTCTTTTTATACTCATTTTCATAATGCTTCAATAACTCATAGAATTTTTTAAAGTTCCATACCTTCATCTTTTTAATTCTTCTACCAAACTGATATGTGAGACATAGCTGAGCTCCGATAATTGGATTTTTTTTATTGGTGATAGGATTTATTATATTCTGTGGATTTTTTCTCTCCAATTGAACGGCGTAATCTATTACCTTTTTAAATTCCTCATCGTTGATATTGGGCAAAAGAAGAGGTGCTATTAAGAGATGGATTTTTGAATTTTTTATATACTCGGCAATATCCAATATGTGATTGATATTATAATCCCTACTGCCAGATAAAATTCTGCTCATTTTCTCATTTAAGGCGTTTATAGAGAGGTTTATTCTATGTAGTCCTGCTTCCTCTAATTCATCTATTAATTTATAAGATAGTTTAGTCCCATTTGATTGCATAGTTACAATACCATTTCCTTTGCTATTAATTTCGTTCAATTTCTGAACTAAATCAGGCAGTGGATAATATAAAGATGGTTCTCCTTGACCATCCAAATGAGCTTCTAAATGTTTATTGCCTTTAAATTCAACTATTTTTTTATATTCATCCACTAAATAATCCAAATCAACATAATAATCATTTTTTCTTGTTTTTGAATATTGTCCCTCATCAACAGAACAGAATGGACAGTTTATATTGCATCCACTTAACCCTCTTACCTGTATTATATTTGTTCCCCTATCAATAAGTCCAAATGCTGTATGACCTATCAAAGGAATTGGAGGACTTATATAATATGTTTTTCTTTTGGTTATTTTATTTATCAAATTTTGAGATATATTTATCGATATTAGATTTAAGATACCTGATTCAATAGAGTTAAGTCTATTTTTATTTATTTTTTTAAGATTGTTATCTACTAAAAAAAGAATACCATCTTCCAATCTGGCATCATAATCCAAAATAATGGATGTTTCGTAATTTTTATTTATTTCAATAATTAACTGATTTTTATTTCTTCCATTTTTAGTTAATTCCACATCTGTAATCATTTTAAATTTGTTAAAATTTATAGTTATAAAATTATTTACGCCGTTAAGGTTCATACATACACCAATGTTATATATAAATAGGTTTAATTATGTTAAAAAATTAGGATAGATTTTATTTTTTATTTTTTTATTTATTTTTATGTTTTTTAGATTTATTTATTTTTACATTTTTACTTCCTTTTTTATATTTAATCATTTTTCTTTCTAAGGGACTTCCACATATTTCACACACATCATCAAAGTAATCTATATTATACATCTTTTTGCATCCTTTGCATACAAGTTTCCATACAAATCTTTCTTTTATTCCTTCGGACACTATACATTTTACATTTACATTTAATCGCTCTGCTACATTTTGGAGTCCGTAGTCATCTGTATATAATATACCATTTAAATCCACCGCAAGGGCAAGAATATCAATGTCATTTTTAGATAATGTATCCCCCGTTACTATGGACATCTTTTTAACCTTTTCAACAGTTTTAGTTTGAGGTTCCCTGACCTTTAACTTTCCATACTCAATGGCGAGCTCGACAACATCTTTTTTTGTTTTAACTTCTTCAATGATACCATAAGTGGTGTAATGTTCCCCTTCTTCAACTGTGGGATTATATCCATGTATAAATGAAGATGCATCAAGTATTTTTATCATAATATCACCTTAAAATTAGTAAAATTATCTAAATTATTTAAAAATAGCAATAATCCTGTAAGTATTATGAAAATTATTATAACCATATTAAAAGTAGAAGGAAATAAAATAAACCATTAACATTTATTACATCGTGTAGGTTTTGGATAGTAATGTCTTTTATGAATATAATAATAATTTTATAAAAATAAATAATATTTTAATAAATAATTAATTATTCTACTTTAATACTACTTTTTTCTTCCTCAGATTCTTCTTTTTTATTTTCATTATCTATTTTTACCCCCTCTTCCAATTCGTTCTTTCCAATTTCTTTAATTTCTTCTTCTTTTGATTCTTCGTTAATATCTCTAAAACTTATCCCCAATTCCCCATTTAGTTCAAGAGAGCCTATTTTAAACTTTGATATTTTGATATTTTTATCCAAATCAATCCTTATTATCAATTCCTTATTACTTAATGCATCGATTAGTTGTTTAATATCATTTTCTTTCATCATAATATCACCAAAGAATAATATATATGCTCTTTAATATTTATAGGTTTTTATAAAAAATTTAATGAAATATAAAAATATATAATTTAAAATAATTTAAAAATAGATTAATCATTTAGATATGTTTTATGAGCTCCTGTATGGAACCTTCAACATCCTTGGATTTTACAACACCAGAGGCTAATAAAACACCACATGCTCCTAATTCAAGTGCCGATGATACATCTTCTCCTTTTGAGATTCCAGCACCACATAATATTTTTACATCCTTGTTAATGCCCCTAACTTCTTTAACTGTCCCTTCTACAACTTCTGGATTTGCCTTTGACACAGGAATACCTGTTCCTATTAATTCTGGTGGCTCTATTGCTATCATATTTGGATTTAATGCTGCCACAGCCTTGGAAACACCTATATTATTTGTGCATACGATTGTTTCAAGATTGTAGTTTTTTGCTATTTCTATGGATTTTTCCAAATCTGCCAAAATCATTCTTTTTTCAGAATGATTTAATAAACTACCATTTAATCCACAATCTTTTAATGTTTCTGCAAGAACATGACCAGTATGACTTCCAGGAGAAACTGCATCAAAGTGCTGAGCATAAACAGGAATATTTACATTTTCAGATATCATTCTTAAATCTAAGAACTGCGGACATACTCCTATTGATATTCCGCTTTCTTCTGAAACCTTTTCAGCAGCTTTTGCTATTTTTAACCCTTTTTCTCCTACACTCTCTGCATAAGTCTTGTAGTTTATTATAATGATAGGTTTAATAATACCACCATTTTATTTCTTTTATATTTTATTTTTATTATTTTTATATTTTTATTTATATATTCCTTTAATTTATTGATTTATTTATTATATTTTATATCTTTTTTTACTTTTTAATTACTTTTAAAGCTTCATCAACATCAACATTTTCATGAACAACCATAGATATAGCCTTTGTCATGCCTGAAACATCTCTATGTTGGAATACATTTCTTCCTGCTGCAACTCCTGCTGCACCTGCTTCTATGGCGTCTTTAACCATTTGTAAGAACTCCTTATCAGTATTTGTTTTAGGACCTCCTGCTATTACAACTGGAGCTGGACAACCTCTCACAACCTCCCTAAATGAGTCTATGTCTCCTGTATAACTTGTTTTTATAATATCTGCTCCGAGCTCAGCACCAAGTCTTGCAGCATGTGCTACAACTTCTGGGTCTCTTTCATTGGATATTTTTTTGCCTCTTGGGTACATCATAGCTATTAATGGCATTCCCCAGTATTCACAAACTTCTGCTATTTTTCCCAAATCTTTATACATTTCACAATCCGTATCTGCCCCAACATTTACATGGATTGAAACAGCATCTGCCCCCATTCTCATAGCTTCCTCAACTGATGTAACGATAACCTTTTCATTTGGGTCAGGAGATAATGAAGTCCCAGCAGAAAGATGAATTATCAGACCTATATCTTTTCCGTATCCCCTATGTCCATGCCTAACAATTCCTTTATGGACTAATACGGCATTTGCTCCGCCATCTGCTACTGAGTTAATGGCTTTTTTCATATCCTTCAAACCTTCCAAAGGTCCTGATGATACACCATGGTCCATAGGAATAATAACGGTTTTTTCAGATTTTTTATTGAATACTCTCTCTAATCTGATAACTTTACCAACATTTTTGATATTTTCAAATACTTTCATGAGCTCACCTTAAATATTCTTTATATATTCATTATATACTTATTACATTTTTATTAGATTCCTATTATTTTTATTATATCATTTTATATTTTTATTTTTAGACTAATATCCGTTATATTATATATTTTTATTTATTTATATTAATATTATTCAACATTATTTTTATAATATGGTTAATTTTATGATATATAAATATTTATAACATTTTATTAATTTATTAATTTTTATTCAATTCTGTATATATCGACGGGAATCATCATATACTTCTTTTTATGGAAGCTATATATTTGAGGTATTCTAAATTTTGCCTGAAATATATTTGTGATTATTCTTTCTTTTTCTTTTATATAATTTATTATAAATTCCCTTGTTGATGTATTATGTATTGTATATACTATATCTCCTATTTCCAAAGCCTTATTTAGAAATATCCTATCGGCATATTTTTTTTGGGAACCAAATGGAGGGTTTTGAATAATTATGTTTTTCGATCTTTCGTCTGGTTTATATTTATTTATAAGGCTTTTATCAATATTTTTAACATCTTCCTGTAAAAATATGGTATTATCGATAAAATCATCCAAATCTATATTTAAATTGAGTTTATTAAATATATCACTATAAGTAATTTCCTTTACATTTTTTTCTGCAAATTTCACCGTTTCTCTGTCAATATCAACCCCTAAAACCTTTTTAGCCCCAAGTATTTTTGCCCCAACAGCCAATTTTCCAGTTCCACATCCTAAATCTATCACAAAATTGTTTAAAATATCCTCTTTTGCAAAGAACAGTATTTCACTGGCAAGATTACCTCCTATTGTATATTGTTCTAAATGGGATTTTGGGTTTGGATGAGGTTTTAAATTATCTAATATTATTTCCAGATGTCTCTTTTTTATATTCATATTTTCACGATATTGCATAGGCATGCTTTTTCTTATCTTTTTCTTATCTTTTTTATTTTCTTCTTAGTTTCTCTTCTTTTTCTATTCTGTTATTTTTATTTTTATTTTTTATTAGTTTAATAGAGTATTTTTATTTTTTAGTTTTATTTTATATTTATTCGTTATATTTTATTTTTTAGTTTTGCTCTTCCTTTTCTTTTCTTAATTTATTCATGAAATTATATAGTTTGTCTATGGTGTCTTCTGAAACTGTGTGTTCCATTTTACAAGCTTCCTCTGATGCTATGTTTTTATCCACGCCAAGATAATCTTTTAGAAATGTTTCAATAATCCTATGTTTTCTTATAGTTTTTTTAGCGACATCTTCTCCTTTTTTAGTCAATAAAATACCAACATAAGGTTCATAAATTACATAACCTTCTGAATGTAATTTTTTAGCCATACTGGTTATTGCAGATGGATTGACATTTAATATCTTTGCGAGCTCGGTGGTTTTTATAGGTCTTTTATTTTTTTGGATAAATAAATAAATTTGTTCTAAATAATCTTCAATGTTTGAGGAAACCATAATTTCACCAGAAATAATTTTTTTAATTTAATATAATATATTTATTTTATTTATATGTTAATGCCACTATTGTGCAAAAACCGAAAAATTTATATATAATAAAATTATTTAATTTAACTGAAAATAAATCAGCTTACTTAAATACTATTAAATAAAGAAATAAAAAAATAAACTAAAAAACAAAAATAAAATAAATAAAACAAATAAGATAAAGAAATAAATAAAAAACAAAAAGCGGTGAAAAAATTGAAATTGAGTGAAGTAAATCCCGGAACTACTGTAAAAATTAAAAAAATTGATGGAGATATAGATTTAAAAAAGAGACTTTTAGAAATGGGTTTTACTATTGGAACGAACATACATGTTATCAAAAAAGCCCCATTAAAAGACCCTGTTGAAGTGGAAGTTAGAGGTTATAATATATCCCTTAGGTTAAAAGAAGCTGAAAATATTGAGGTAGAAATTATAGCTTAAATTAAAATTATTCACAAAATTTTAAGCTAAATTAAATAATTTAATTAAAATAAAAATAATAAAAAAATAAAAGGTGAATATATGTATCCTATTGCATTTGCAAGAGAAGGAGAGAAAGTAATAGTAAGAGAAATAGACGGAGGACATGGGGTTGTTGGAAAATTAACAGATATGGGGTTGAATATTGGAAGTGAGGCTATTGTTGTCAGAAATCAAAATACTGGTCCATTGGTAGTTTCTATTAAAGGTTCTAATATTGCCCTTGGAAGAGGTCTTGCAATGAAAATCTTGGTGAATGGCGAATAAACTAATAAAAATCATAGTAAGAGGTAAAATATGGATTTAGAGGTGAATAATATATGCAATATGAAATAGCACTGATTGGAAATCCAAATACTGGAAAATCCACAGTTTTTAATGCCCTAACTGGATTAAAACAGCACATTGGAAATTGGCCAGGTGTTACAGTTGAAAAAAAGGAAGGGGAGTTTAAATATGGTGGATTTAAATATAAAGTTGTAGATTTACCTGGAGTTTATGGTTTAACTGCAAGGTCTGTGGATGAACAGGTTGCACGAGATTACATAATAAATGAAAAACCAAATGTTGTAGTCGATATAGTAGATGCCTCCAATATTGAGAGAAACCTATATCTAACCTTCCAATTGCTTGAAATTGGTGCAAATGTTGTTATTGCACTAAATAAAATGGACCTTGCAAAAGAAATGGGATATAACATTGATGTTAAAAGGCTTGAAGAATTGCTTGGAGTTCCAGTAGTTCCTATGATAGCCTCAAAGGAGCAAGGTATTGAAGAATTAAAAAAGACCATTGATAAATCAATTGGAAAAAAACCATCAGAAGTAATTTATTCAAATTTTGAGCCCTATATACTGCGATTAATAAATATTTTAAGTAAGGATAACGGATTAAAGGATAAATATAATCTAAAATATCTTGCAATAAAGTCATTAGAAAATGACGATTATGTTATTGAAATAATCAAAAACAGTAGTGTATATAGTGAGTTTAAAGAGGAATTAAGCGATATATTGAATGAACTAAATAAAAAGTATGAAGATGTGAATAGTGCAATAGCCGATGAAAGATATAGAATTATATCAAATATCGTAAATGACGCTACAACAAAAAAAGCCGGAGCATTAACTACAACCAAGATGCTCGACGAAGTATTCACCCATAAATACCTTGGAATACCCATATTGATAACTTTTCTGTGGATGGCATTCCAATTTACATTCAATGTTTCTGCACCATATTCGGATATGATTGATACATTCTTTGGATGGCTTGGTGATTTTGTTAGTAGTTATTTCACGGGATGGGTAGCATCGTTACTTGGAGATGGAATTATAGCAGGTCTTGGTAGTGTTCTTGTATTTTTACCACCAATAATATGTATGTTCTTGGCATTCTCATTTCTCGAAGACAGCGGATATATGGCAAGAGCTGCATTTGTTATGGATAAGGTAATGAATAAATTTGGATTACATGGTAAATCTGTAATTCCTCTTGTTATGGGCTTTGGATGTAATGTTCCAGCAATAATGGCAACTCGAACCCTTGAAGATGAAAAAGATAGAATATTAACTATACTTGTAAATCCTTTAATGTCTTGTAGTGCAAGGTTGCCCGTGTATGTTATTATTGCAGGGGCCTTTTTTGCAGCTAATGCTGGTTCTGTGGTTACAAGCATGTATGTGTTAGGGGTGGTTTTAGCATTGATTATGGCATATCTATTTAGAAAGCTTATATTCAAAGGAAAGCCGTCTCATTTTATTATGGAGCTCCCACCATACAACAAACCTAACTGGAAAAATATACTTGGAAATACATGGGAACGGTCAAGTAAATTCTTAACAAAGGCAGGAACCATCATATTTGGAGGGGTTGTTTTAGTATGGCTATTGTCAGTATTTGGACCAGCAGGATATTTGGGTGCAGGAGCTTTAGATAATGAGGCTTTATTGGCAAAATCTTGGGTGGCATTATTGGGTCATTCATTGGCACCAATATTTAGCCCAATGGGATGGGATTGGAAAGCTGTTGTGGCTTTGTTCTTTGGATTTATAGCAAAAGAAGTTGTAGTTGGAACATTTGGTATGTTGTATGGTGTAGGTGAAGATGATGTGGCATTACAGAGTGCAATTGCTCATTCAGGAGCTTTTGACCCAGTAACAGCATATGCATTTATGGCATTTGTTTTAATATATATACCATGTGTGGCTACAATTGGTGTTATAAAACAGGAAATCGGATGGAAATGGGCATTATTCACTGTTGGTTATGGGTTAATATTGGCTTATATTGTAGCTCTTGGTATTACAGTGATTGGACATTTAATATTTTATTTTAAATGAATATTTAATATACCTTAAATTTTTTAAATAAATTAAATAAATTATAACTTAATAACTTAAATAACTAATAAAAAGGTGATATTTAATGGAAGGTGGTTCTTGTATAAAATCCCTTGATTTAATCTTTGGATGTGGTTATATTATATGCGGAATAATGGAGCTCCTATCATTTGCAGGTATAAATTTAAGTGATGTATTTACAGGAGATTTATTTGGTAGTATAGCCTTATTAACAATAGGCAGTGTATATTTAGTAGGATTTAAAAAATCGATTCATGATAGTATTAGGGGGGTATCCTATGGCTATACGGCAAGTTTAATGGGGGTTGGCATTGCCATTATCTATATACTTACGATTGTATCGAATGCCTTAGGTTATTATGTTGGAATGGACGATTACGCAGATTGGTGTGAAATATCAATATATTTAATATTAGGAATAATTACAGTTATACCATTTTATATGGCAAAAAATATTCAAAAATCATCATTAAAAAATGCGAAATACTAAATATTTGATACTACATATTATTAACTAATAATTATCTAAAATAAAATTAATAAATATATGACAATAAAGTAATATTGGAATAAAATAGAAAGATTTAAATATGATTAAATAAATTAATTATATGTAAATAAATTAACCAAACTTAAATAATAATGAGGTGGTATAAATGTCTGAATTTCAATTAATAGATGCTAAGAAAGGAGATGTTTTAAAAATCGTAAGAATAGACGGTGGAGAATCCGTTAAAAGTGAGTTAAAAGACAAAGGCATAGTAGAAAACAGTATTGTTGAGGTTGTATCAAAAGGTTTAGAAGATAAAGAGGGAGAACCTTTAATGGTTGAAGTAGATGGTAGAGAAATGGTGCTTCCAAGGGGTATAGCTAAAAAAATAAAGGTTGGTGATAAATCTTTATCAGATTTAAAAGTTGGAGATGAAGGGGTTGTTACAGATTTAAGCGAATTAAACAAAAATTCAATAGGAGCTCTTAAAATGATAGGAGTAAGTAAGGATGTAAATATTAAGTTAAAGGGTCATGGAGATGATAAATCCTATTTATTTAAAATCGACAACAAAGATGTTGAATTAGGAACAGGACAAGCTGCAAAGATTATGGTGGATAAAAATGGAAAAGCTTATCAAGCTATATCATGTAAAGAAGAAGGAGTTATATGCGGATATATGGGAGGAACCAGCTTTTTGAATAAATTAAAAGAAAAAATTGGAGATGAGGACATTATAGGCAAAAAAATAGTATTGGTTTCTGAAAAACCTTGCACGTATGAATCTACTGGTGAAGGCGAGTTTATGGTTTTAAAAATAGATGATAAAGAAGTATCTATTGGAAAAGGCAAAGCAGAAAAAATCTGGGTTGAATTATCTGTTTAATTTATTCCTAATACCATTTATTTTTTTAAAATATATTTAAGTAAGGTTAAATAATTTAATTAAAATAAAAATAATAAAAAATAAGGGTGATTATGTGAGTAATAATAAAGATGATAAAAAGGATAGAAATATGGGAAATAAAAATACGAAAGGAAATATAATGGATGCTATATTAGCTACTGCCACTAAAATAGCATGTTCTACCTGTCCATGCAAAAACCATTGCAGTAGCTATTTAAAAGTTAGGAATTCAGGTTTAAGTTGTAAATCTAGTATAAGAGGTAAAAAATTATAAATATAAACTTTTTTAAACTTTAAATAACTATTTAAATAAATTAAATATAGGTTACTTAAATCGAAAGTAATATATTAAATAAAAAATAATATTTTTCTCTGTTTTATGACATTTATTATAACATTTATTAATTATTATATTTATTGGTGAAAGAATGACAGAACCAAAAGATATTATTTTAAAAGAGAGCGAAGATATTAAGGGCTTAAATGTTGAAGGTCCATGGCTGGAAGATGATATATCTTTAACCAATATTATAACCGATTATTATGAAAAAATAGGATTCCAAGCTACGCATCTTGGAAAAGCTGTTAAGATATGGAAGAAAATAGAACAGATAAGAAATAAGGGAAAAGACGAAATGACTGTATTCATGGGATATACCTCCAATATAGTATCTTCTGGGTTAAGAGAGATTGTAGCCTATCTTGCAAAGCATAAAAAAATGGATGTGATAGTAACAACGGCTGGAGGTATAGAGGAGGATTTTATAAAATGCTTAAAACCATTTATAATTGGTGATTGGGATTTAAAGGGGGCTTATTTAAGAGAAAGAGGGATTAATAGGATTGGAAATATTCTTGTTCCAAATGATAGGTATGTGGAGTTTGAAAAATACATGATGGAATTTTTTGAGAGGTTGGATAAAAAACAGAAAGAAGAACATAAAATCATATCTGCGAGTGAATTTTGTTATGAAATGGGTAAATTTATGGACGAAAAGCTTGAAGATGATGTAAAAGAGAAATCCATATTATATTGGGCTTATAAAAACGAAATACCTATCTTTTGTCCTGCTATAACCGATGGCTCGATTGGAGATATGATTTACTTTTATAAACTTGAAAATAAATCTAATCTAAAAATAGATATTGCAGAAGATATTGTTAAACTTAACAACATGGCAGTATATGCTAAAAAAACGGCATGTATTGTATTAGGAGGTTCCCTACCAAAGCATAGTATAATAAATGCAAATTTATTCAGAGAAGGGACTGATTATGCTATATATATAACCACGGCTGTTCCATGGGATGGTTCCCTTAGCGGAGCTCCGCCAGAAGAAGGGGTATCATGGGGTAAAATTCAGACAAAAGCAGATTATGTCGAAGTCTGGGCAGATGCTACAATAGTATTTCCAATGATTGTTTATAGCGTGTTTAAGTAATATTAATTATTTATTCTTATTTTTATTTTATATTATTTTTATATTATTTTATTGGTATCATTTTTTATTTAAGTAATTTTTTTCTTTATTCTTATATTTTATAGTCTTTAAATCGTCCTGAGTATTTACATTTACAAAAGTCTTTTTTGTAGGGTCTATTTCATCCACTGGGATATATAAGGGGTTTAATTCATCAATAAATCTTCTTATTGGTAAAGATTTATTTTCTTCAATGATTATTTTTTTTACGAGCTCCGTTAATATCTTTATTGACGATTTTTTATATATTGAAAATAAGGGCTCTATGTATCCATTTTTGTGTTTTGGTATGATACAGTCATATTTTTCAGAATCTGCAATAGGAATATAATTTAATAAGTTGTTTATTGAACTTTTATTTATAAGTGGCATATCACACGGTAAAGTTATTATCCATTCTGTATCTAATATCCTCATACCTGATAATATACCCACAATCGGTCCTTTATCATTTATAATATCCCATGTAATCGTTTGATGATATTTTTTAAACATATAATGTTGTTTTTTTATATCTTCATAATAGAGATTATTTAAATGTTTAAATACAATTGTAAAGGGGATATTCATTTCAATAAGCACATTTGCAACATTTTCTATTAAATAATTATTGTTTAGTTTTCTAAAAGGTTTTTCTCCACCCATTCTTCTCGCATTTCCGCCTGAGAGTATAATTGCCGAAATCATAACCATGGTATCAACTTAACAAACTTACATATTGCTATATTATTAATTTTAATTTAAATGATTTTTTGTTTAATGGTATTTAATCCGTCATGTTATTATTATTATACGTTATCAATTTAATTATAATCTAAAAATATATACTATTATAAGAGTGTGGTGCATAATTAAAAAACTTAAATATAAGAAAGTGAGTATAGTCCAAATAAAAATCAAAAAAGTGACAAAAATGAATCCTGTTGAAATAGTTATTACTTCAATAGATAAATACCTTACTGATAAAATCAAGCAACCAAATCGTAGAGGACCTAATGGTTATGAGTTAGTACTTAAGTTGAGATTGTTAGTTTATGGAGTTTTAAAAGGATTACATTACACTAGGGAGTTATGGAGACATTTAAAGAAGAATCCTGACATTTCAAAGGAGTTGGGCTTTGATGCAGTTCCACATAGAACAACCATATATAGGTGGAAAAAAATCGTTAGACAAAGAATTAAAGGAACTAACTTCCTTATTGGGTGATACTTACTTATGTTTGAATGATTCTAAATGGCTTGTAATGGATTCTACGCCTATAATCGATGAGGAAGATGAGGATAGTGAGGTAGGATATAATAGCAAGGGAAGGTTTGTAGGATTTAAATTACACTTATCCTGTGATGAACACTTAGTGCCATTAAGGGCAGAATTTACTAAAGCCAATATTCATGATGTAACTGTTTCTGAAAGTTTATTATCTCCTGTAAAATATGGTAGTGCAGATTCTGCCTATGATTGTAAGAATTTAAAACTAACAGCATGGCAAGTTCATGGTGTTATGTTAGGAACTGGACAATCCAAGAAGATTAGGTAAAGATAAGAAAAGGAAAATGAATAAAAAATTTGCAAACATGAGAAAACGAATAGAACAACTGAATTCAATAGTAAAAAACCAGATTATGAACAGATTCTGGACGAACATTAAAGGTTTTAAGAAGAAATACATTTTCTGCATGTTATCAGTTGCAGTGGCACAAGTATTAGCTATTTATACATTAAAAACTTATGTTAATCCATTCATAAGGATTAAAGAAGTTAGGGTGTAAATTCAAATGTATGAATTATGCACCATGCTCTTAATATATTTATTTAATTATTGCAAACCTCCCCTTACATTGACTGCAACACCATAGTCAAACTCCATGAGCTCCTGTCCATTCAATATGGTAGTGCCATACGCAAGGAGCTCGTCATCTTCATTCACAACAAGCACCTCTTCATAAGGTCGGAGCTCCCTATCGCAGTCAATTACAAACTTTGCATATACGGATTTTCCATCCCTTGCAAACTCTTGAACAGATTTATCTACAACTACCCTGTAATTTGGGAACGGTATTTTTTTATGGAGAAGTTTTGCCCCCTCTTTTGCAGGTATGAGAAGATTATCATTTGCCCTTAATGTAAATAGAACCTCTTTTTTACCATTTACATCGATTAACACATTTCTTATTCTTCCAGTTTTTTTACTTCGCTTTATAATAATATTTTGTAGGAGCTCATCATCGAGTATTTTAAAACCATATTGATATTGAAGCATTCTATCTATTCTTAAAGCATCTCTATCTATCTTATTTTTATTATGGTTGGAGTTATAATAGCTTGTATAATAATTATAAGTATGTATATCCATTATTTTATCATTGTTATTCTCATTGTTGCGGAATTGCTCTAAAAACTCTTCTACAAATTTTTTATTATGCAATTTTTCATAATCATAGAGCTCGGGGATTTCATTTTGGGATAAGGGATATACTGTATCTATATTTAAAGGCACCAATCCAAATACATCATCCTTTATAAGAATATCTACATCGCTGTGCATATTGTTTATATGCTCACTGTAAGGTCTTTTAATATCCTTTGATACAGTAGTAATAAATATTTTATCAAATTTTATTCTATTAAGCCTCTTTTTATGCCTCAATACCTCGGGTCTAAACATACTCTCATATCCGTTGTAGAAAAATGCAGATTTCTTTGTGATTGGGTCAAATCTTTCAATAAAATCGTTATATGTTAATGCCCTTCTGTATGCCTCCAATAATTTTGGATGACATCTACATCTCTCCTCTACGAGCTCCCATAAATTGCCTTCTTTAATGGCATTTTTAATTCTGTTAATCTCTTCAAAAGTAATATATAGATTGTGTTCAGCCAATAATCTTGTTCTATCTTTTTTATTCATATTATAAAGTTCCTTTGGAGAGTATTTACTACAAACAGGACATGAGCATGGAAAATTATCTAAATCTTTTAAATCTTCCAAATGAATAGTGCCATCCTCTGTTAAATACCTGCCGTCCTTTGCATACAGTGCATAAGCCGCACTATCGAACAAATCACATCCCAACGCAACAGAAAGGGCAAACATCATAGGATGACCACATCCAAAGAGATGAACTGGTTTATTTGTTGGAAGGAACATTTTTGAATTTATTATTATATCTACAACAGTTTTATAATCGTAATTTTCCATAAGAGGCACAACAGCACCAATTGGATATATGTCGAAGTTTAATTTTCCCATAATTTCTGCACTTTTCCTCCTTAAATCCATATATGTAGAGCCTTGAATTGTGCCGTTTAAAAGTAATTTATAGTTGTTTTTTTCTTTTAATTCTATTGATTCCTTTGCTCTTTTTATAGTTTCTCCCAATTCTTTTTCTGCCTGCTCTCTATTTACATAGGGTGCTGTTGGAATATCCAATATTGTTCCAACATCCACGCCTATTTTTTCTTGGAATTCTACTATTTCCAATGGTTTTACTGCCACATCACCATAAACGCTGAGTTGAAAAGAACCACTATCCGTTACTATGACTTTATCAAATCCTATTAAATTGTGGATGCCCCTTTCTTCGGCAATTGTTCTTAACTCGGGATTTGAATATGTGATATAAGAATTTGTAATAATTACATCTGCGAGCTCTCTAATTTTGTCTATTGAGACGGTTTGTTTTTTAGGGTTTGGATGAACAACAGGCATTATTGTTGGTGTTTCTACTATTTTTCCATTTATTTTTAATTTTCCTATCCTTCCCATGCCATCTCTGTGTTTTATCTCAAACATAAATTCACCTTTCGTTTAATAATTATGGGTTATTTAAATTTTAATTAAATTTAAAATAACATAAATTAATAATTTAGATAAAATTATATATCAATACAATAATTAGGTAGTATAAATAATACATATAAATACATACATATACATGCTATAAATTAAGGACTGCTAAACATATAAGGGAAAGAATATTTATAATTTTTTAAAATAAAAAAGACTAAATTAATAAAATTAATAATAACTGTAGTTTGATTTAACGATATCAACCTTAACATCGAAAAATAAAAATAGTTAAAAGGAACATACTCAAATAAAAAAGTTTAGTGATAACAGGTTAGAAACACTTAATAATGTACTCACTAATTCTATAAATAGTTTAGGATTTAACTGTTCAGATGAGTTATCCAGGTTTGCACAGGTTAGAGTGCTAACCCCAATAAAGACCATTAAAGCATTTTCAGAGAGTATTTCAAAAATCCACAGAACTACCATCATCAAAAACATTCAAAAACTATCAAAAAATGAGATTTGCGTATATAACCAATTAGCAAGCCTTCCCGATATCTTGAATGATAAAAGGTTTAGATTCACTGCAATAATTGATTCAACATTCATAAGGAGATGGAGTGAAAAGGTTTATGGATGTATTATTAGATATAATTACATCGAAGAACATAGAAAATTATATCAAGAACAAATAAATTGCTGTATTTATCATAATAAAAAGGGATATACTCAATTTATACTACAACAAAACCTTTAAACAAAAAATCTACAAATATATTTATAGATATTCTTGGGTTCTTATCCAACACCGATATCAGGACGGTAATAGGAGACGCTTTTATAACTACAAAGGATGTTATGAAGGAGTCTAAGAAATTGGGTCTATGTTACATTGGGAAAATTAAGAAAAACATCATAGTTGAGTATTTTGGTAAGAAAGTCCAAATAGAAAAACTATTTAAGAAGGATTTGGAAGAAAATAAGTTTAAATTAAGGACAATTAACGAAACAGAAGTTAAACTATATCATAAAGTGGTTAATATCCCTAATGTAGGTAGGGTTAAAATCGTTGCAGTGCTAATGAAACTTAACAAAAACCCAAGGGGTTTTTGTAAGTCAGCGAATCTTTCAGATTCGCTTCGAAACCAGAAAGAACCCAAGTATTTGGTATGTATAGACCATAAAAAGAAGGCAGAAAATATAATAGGGGAATATATCAAGAGACCTATGATAGAAGAAAAGCATCGAAGGGATAAATCAGTTTTAAAAATTGAAGGGAACTATTTAACATCTAAAAATAGTAATATAGGGTTTATTAGATTTTTAGCAATAGTTTCAAATTGCATAGAATATTTAAGCCATAAATATGGTTTATCATTTTATGAAGTGGTTAAATCGTGTAGTAAAGAACTAATAAAGAGAGGAATACCGTAATCACACTGTCAGTAATAATAAAAAACAAAATATAATATATCATAAATAATTACATAAAAAATTATAAAATATTTTATTATTTATATTTAGTTACTATTGAGCATGGTGCATAATTCATACATTTGAATTTACACCCTAACTTCTTTAATCCTTATGAATGGATTAACATAAGTTTTTAATGTATAAATAGCTAATACTTGTGCCACTGCAACTGATAACATGCAGAAAATGTATTTCTTCTTAAAACCTTTAATGTTCGTCCAGAATCTGTTCATAATCTGGTTTTTTACTATTGAATTCAGTTGTTCTATTCGTTTTCTCATGTTTGCAAATTTTTTATTCATTTTCCTTTTCTTATCTTTACCTAATCTTCTTGGATTGTCCAGTTCCTAACATAACACCATGAACTTGCCATGCTGTTAGTTTTAAATTCTTACAATCATAGGCAGAATCTGCACTACCATATTTTACAGGAGATAATAAACTTTCAGAAACAGTTACATCATGAATATTGGCTTTAGTAAATTCTGCCCTTAATGGCACTAAGTGTTCATCACAGGATAAGTGTAATTTAAATCCTACAAACCTTCCCTTGCTATTATATCCTACCTCACTATCCTCATCTTCCTCATCGATTATAGGCGTAGAATCCATTACAAGCCATTTAGAATCATTCAAACATAAGTAAGTATCACCCAATAAGGAAGTTAGTTCCTTTAATTCTTTGTCTAACGATTTTTTTCCACCTATATATGGTTGTTCTATGTGGAACTGCATCAAAGCCCAACTCCTTTGAAATGTCAGGATTCTTCTTTAAATGTCTCCATAACTCCCTAGTGTAATGTAATCCTTTTAAAACTCCATAAACTAACAATCTCAACTTAAGTACTAACTCATAACCATTAGGTCCTCTACGATTTGGTTGCTTGATTTTATCAGTAAGGTATTTATCTATTGAAGTAATAACTATTTCAACAGGATTCATTTTTGTCACTTTTTTGATTTTTATTTGGACTATACTCACTTTCTTATATTTAAGTTTTTTAATTATGCACCACACTCTATAGGTTAATTTATAAAAAGAGAATTATTTGCATAATTAAATATTCATATATTTACATAAAATAAAATATATGCACACATATATGTGTATATATATTACTATAACATATTTATGTTATTGTATATTATGTTCGACAATATTTTTATATCATGCATACTTCATATTATATCTTATGGTATATTTTTAACTTATTCCGCAAGAAGTCCCATTCCATAAGGAGGGATAATTCACTTTTACCTGTTATAACTAAATTTATGGAGGGGCATTATGAAAGAAAAGACTTTTGTTATGTTAAAACCTGATGCAGTCCAGAGAAAACTCATAGGAAGGATTATTCAGAGGTTTGAAGATAAAGGGTTTGACATATTGAACATGAAGATGATGAAAATTTCGCGGGAGCTCGCAGAGAAGCACTATGAGGAACATAAAGGTAAAGACTACTATGAAAAACTTGTAAATTTTATGAGTTCAGGTAGAGTTGTAGCAATGGTAATTGAGGGAGAAAATGCTATTTCTGTTGTTAGAAAAATGATTGGAAAAACAAATCCTTTGGAAGCAGATGTTGGAACTATAAGAGGGGATTTTGCATATTCTACACCAGACAATGTAATACATGCATCAGATTCAAAAGAGAGTGCAGAAAGAGAAATAAATCTGTTTTTTGGACAATAAATACAATATATAATATATTATATAAAATATATTTTAGTTTTTATTACTTTTTATATATATTTTAACTAAAAGGAAAATATTTTAGTATTGCCCGCTTATTATTTTTATTAATTATTTAAGTGATATTATGGCAAAAAGAAAAGGAAGTAAAAAGGAAACTATTGTAGCCAAGAAATTAAAAAAATCAGGACATAAAATATTAGAACGAAATTCAGTTAAAAGATTAAACCAGCATAAAAAAGCAGAATATGACATAATAACAAAAAGGGGGAATAAAAAATATTCCATCGAAGTTAAAAGTGGAAAGCAAATCCTGACAAGTACGGCGGTAGAAAAACATATTAAAAAATCAAATAAAATTAGAGCTAAGGCTGTATTTTATGTTAGTAAAAGAGTTAAATTTACAAAACCTGCACAGGAATTAGCTAAAAAAAACGGGGTTAAAATAATAAGAGATTAATAATCCAATATGTGGAATAGGATATAAAAATACAAGGTATGAAAAAATAAACATAAAGATAATAAAAATCTACATGATTTATAAATTATAGGTTATGTAATTATGTGATAATAAGTATTGTCAAAATGTAATATGCAATACTTGATATTACCTAGTTCATTTATTAACAATAACTTAAAATAGTGAAAACATGGATGTTTATGAAGTATTATTCCAAAAATGTTTGGAATACGAAGTAATAGTTGATGGTAAGGAAGTTCCATTGTGGAAACTTAAAAAGGAAGATATTGCTAATGGAAATGTTGATTTTGATTTACAATGGGATAGTCTTCAAGATTTAGCAATATCTCTTTATGAATTAAAAAAGGAACAGCAAAAATCAAAGGAGCTTATAAAGTATCCACTTGAAGAGGTAATTATTGGAATTGCATTCTTAAAATCAAAAAAATCAGGCTATTTAATTACCGATGATATGAATAACATAAATACCTGTTTAAATTATTTAAGTGAGCTCATAACTGCGAGAATAAACTGCATATCGAGATATTATTACCTCATTAAAAAACCTATGAATACTAATTTATTCGATGAGATTATATTAAAATTTCCTCAGAAAAAAGACATAAAGGTTAAAAATATTGAAGATTTAAAAGAGCTCGTTTTTAAACTCAAAAATTTTGGAAAAAATTTAAAAATTTAAAAGTTAAAAATATCATAATTTAATAATTATAATTTAATAATTTTATAAGGGATATTATGAATAAAGAAAACGATTATTTAGAATTTGATGAAGAGGATTTTTTAAATACATACGGCGATAAGATAAAACAGTATATAAAAACAAATCTTTCATCAAATTTTATTAAAAATAATATTTTTGAGTTTGATATAGAGGATTTTTTAAGTAATTATCCTGAAATTTGCGAGATAAATGATATAATTATAGAGAATCCAACAAAGGTTGAAGGGGCTATTTTTTACATATTCAAAGAAGCGTATATGGAACTATTTGGGGAAGATAATAAGATAAAAAAAGAATTGGAAAAAATCCAAATAGCATTTAAAAGACCCCTTGGATGCGAAAAAAAGATAGATGAAATAAGCTCCTCAGATATTAATAAACTTGTAAAATTTGAAGGAAATATAATAAAAGCAGCAAAAGTTTGTGCATTATTAAAAAAGGCATGTTTTGTATGCAGAAATTGTGGAAATATACAGTATAAAACCATACATAATTATTTCACATTTCCAAAGATGCTCTGTAATAATAAAAACTGTGGAGCTGAAATGTCCCTTGATTTGGATAGTTCCACATATATAAATATACAGGAGTTGGAGATTCAACAGCCAATAGACCTCATGAAAAACCCCGATGACCCACCAAGGAGTATTAGAGTATTTCTTGAAAATTCTGAGGGAATATACTCGGGAAGGGTGGATGTTGTTGGAACAGTCATGAAAAAATTTACAAAACCAAATATGCCTGTTTTTGAGATATATGTTAAAAGCAACAGAATAAAATTGAATGAGAGTTTCCAAAAGATAGAAGTAAGAGATATTATAAATAATTACGATTTAATGGAAACATTGAATGAGTTAGGAAAGAAAAAAAATATAGTAGATATTCTATCTCAGTATCTTATACCTCAAATAAAAGGATATGAGCTCGTAAAAAAAGCAATATTTTTACAGCAGATAAAGGGATGCACAAAGTTTCTTCCCGATGGTAGCCAATTAAGAAAGGATAGCCATATACTTCTAATAACTGACCCAGGTATTGGTAAATCAACAATGTTAAGAAGAATAGCAAGGCTATATCCTCAAAATGCCTATGCATCTGTTACCACTGCAACAGGTGGAGGTCTTACGGCAAATGTTGTGAGAGAAAGCACAGAAATAGGGGATGGATGGGTTGTAAAGCCAGGTGTTTTTGTTAGGGCAAATGAAGGAACGGCGTGTATAGATGAGCTCACCGTGGATAGAAATGTGATGAAATTCATACTTGAAGCTATGGAGTCTCAAACCATCCATGTAAATAAAGGAGGTATTAATGTAAAATTACCTGCAAAATGTGCAGTTCTTGCAGCATGCAACCCAAAGCGTGGAAGGTTTGACCCTAATTTGGGCGTTATAGAACAGATAAATGTTCCAACACCTCTTTTAAGTAGATTTGATTTAATATTTCCATTAAAAGACCTCCCAGATAGAAAGAGGGATGAGGAAATAGCCGAACATATATTAAACACCCACATAGAAACAGCTACAAAGGATTATAATATATTAGGTTCTGTTGAAATAGATGGTATAAATGTAGATGAGAATCTAATAAAAAATTATATAATATATTCCCGAACCTGTGCATATCTTGAAAATAATCATTCTTTATTTATGGGCGAGGTTGATGAAACTAAATTGAAAAATCCATATTTAACAAAATCCGCAAAAAAATTGATAAAAAATTATTATGTAAATATGAGGAAATTGGGAGAAGGGGATAACCCAATACCTGTAACTGCAAGACAGCTTGAAGCTGCAATAAGGATTTCAGAGATGCATGCTAAGGCGAGATTATCAAAAAAAGTTGAAGAAAAGGATGCAAAAGTTGCCGTAGATATTATTGAGGAGTGCTTAAATCAGGTGGCTTATGACCCTGAAACTGGAAAATACGATATAGGAAAAGCCATGGGACAGCTCCCTAAATCAAAAGTTGATAAGATGGATAAAATGATAGATATTATACGAGAATTATCGGCATTATCAGATAATGGATTAGCTTCTGAGGAGGATATTATCGAAAAAGCATCAGAGTATAATATATCTGATAAGGAAGCCGAGGACTTATTGGAAAAATTAAAAAAGAGTGCTGAAATATATTCTCCAAAATTTGGATACTACAAAGTTTCATAAGATATTTTAAAATTTAAATATTTTTATCCAATAATTCCTTAAATTCTTTTTTAATATCATCAGCATTATATTTATAATTATAATTATTCATGTCTTTATTTTTGATTTTCTTTAAATAATTTTTTCGGAGCTCCGATATTACCCTAATTTTGTTCTTATCAAACTTATTATTTTTTATATATTCTCCCACAATATCACGAGTAATTTTATCAATTTCGTTTAATATATTTTCTTTTTTAGATATTGCCTTTTTTACTTCTACCTTTTCTTTAAATGGTTTTTTTCTTTTGGTTATTATTTTGGTTATTATTTTATCGTAATCAATATCCTTTGTAGTGTCGATTATAATATCCGGTTTATCCCAGGTATATTTTATTCCAGGTTCATCGAATTTATTAAACATGTTTATTATTACTTCATTTGGTATTTTTGCACCTCTTTCTATATTTCTTTTTAATAGAACATCAAGTGGAGCTTTCAAATAAATAATAATATGATTTTTACGATTCTTTTTTGCAATATTTATTAAATCACGCCGTTTTGAATTGTAGTAATTGCAATCATCTACAATTACGGCATAGTTCTTTAATGCATTGTCTATTAAGTAGTATGTTGAATTTTTTATGAAATCCTCATATTCTTCTTTCCATGTTGCAAAGTTTTCTCTTATTAAATCTGTTCCTAAAATTACATTATCTATTCCTTTTTTATAAAGTTTCTTTGATAATTTCTTTGAGAATGTGCTTTTTCCCACAGATGGAAGACCTACAAGTATTATAAGCATAGTATCACGATATAGAATTAAAATAAAATTAAATAATAAGTAATAAATGATTAATAATTAAATAATAAATAAAATTAAATAGATTATTATTAATAATTATTATTCAAATTTAATTTTTGGATTTATTCTTCTATTTTCATTTACAAGAAGAGATACTCGGCTGTCAAATGCATCATCTTCAAGTTTGTAAAAGCTGTTTTCTTCAACAGTTTTGCTTAAATTGATTATCTCGTCATGTCTAAGCATATCATCAAGATTCAATCTTTTTCTCGAATATCCCACATTCATATAAGATTTTAATTCTATGAAGTTTGTATTTGCCCCCTCATAAAGCGGAATAAATTTTTCTATATTGTCGTTATATCCTCTTATAAGTGTTGTTCTTAAACAGGTTCTTTTTTTGGATTCAAGAATATCAAGGGTATTTAGTATTTTTTCCCATTGAGTTTCTTTTCCCCTACATATTTTTTTATAGCTATCCAAATCATAGGCATCAAGTGAAATGTATAACTGTGTTGGATTTATTTTTTCTATAACATCGGTCAATATACCATTTGAAACCACAAATGTAGATAAACCTTTTTTATGGAATAACTTAATTAACTCATCCAAATAAGGATAAATGGTGGGCTCTCCTGATAAAGATATAGCCACATGCTTTGGATTTATAGCTTCATTAAATTTCTTTTCACCTATCCTATCTAATATACCTTTATAACCCATTATAATAGTCCTATGCATCTCAAAAATATCGTTCATGACTTCCTCGGGTTCTTTCCATTTTGGTAATTTGTAGTAAATATTTTTGTTAAATTTATCATTATCATCATTTAAATCGGTTGGAAGAACCCTCCAACAAAATATACAATTTTGCTGACACCAAATTACCGATGGTGTGCATTGGATACATCTATGGGTTGCTATTCCATAAAACTTTGATTTATAGCAGTTTTTATTTTCAAGAAGTGATTTTCTAACCCACCCGCACAATTTAACAGCACTGTGGTCTTTTATTTGATAGTGCTGTTTTCTCAAAATGTTATAAATTTCCTTTGGAATATATTTATTGCCATTGCTATTTTCTGTTTTATTCATTTTCATATTAATCACTAAATATTAAATTATATATTAGAAAATTAAAAATTAGAATTATAAATTATTATAATATAATTATTCGTAAAAATAAAAAATTATTTAAAATTTTAAAATTTTTTTATTATAACTACTATTTAACTATTATTAAATATTATCTTGACTATTATTTTTATTAATCATTATTAATTATTATTTATTATTTATTAGTATTTTAATTATAATTAATCCAACATGTAAAAATAGGTATCCAACCAATTTACAATTCCATATTTGGTTTTTTTGTGAGTTATAGCATCAACTATTTCACCCACTATGGAGCTCACATTTTTATATGTGGTGTCGAGCTCATATACATACTTACAGTTGGAATTATCCAGAGCTCCGATAAGGCAAACATCCAAGATTTCCGCTGCCACATTTTCCTTAACTTTATCTTTACAATAGTTTCTATCTTTCAATCTATTTGATACTATTTCAGGATTGCATCTTAATACTACAATATAATCTACATCAAGTAAATGACTAACATGTCCATCGATAACGAGATTTTCAGATTTGGATTTAACTATTTCATTTATATAATTACCAAGTTTTTGGAAATCCACCACATAAGAATCCATTTTTTCATCTTTTTCGCTGTATAATTTATGTTCTTTTACAGCATCAGTTATATCTATATATTCAAAATTTCCAAATTTTTCAGTATTATTCAATTTTTTAACAAGCAATTTAGATACTGTGGATTTCCCAACTCCCGGGGTTCCTGTTATTGCTATTTTAATGTTTATCACCAATTACTCAGCTACTGTTGAAGTGTATTTATCAATATTTATTCCAGATTTAATTGCAAGAATTACATTTTCATCAATTTTTCCAAGATTATAATTCAATGTTTCTAAGTATTTCTTAAAATCCAAGAATTCTTTTTCAATGGCTTCAACAGGCACATCTTCAAGATTTATTATAATTATATCATGCTCTACAATTGTTTTTAGATTTTCAAAATCCTCAGGAGATTTTACTCTTGTTGTCAGTATTTTTGGCATGATTTTTTTGGTTATTATTTTTACCTCAGGTTTAGAGTTTTCAGTGCTACTTGTAGATATATCCTTTGATTTTTCTAAATTTAGTTGGGGCTCTTTAAAATCCATATTAAGCTCTTTATCATGTTTTTGGAGTGGAATTTCTTTGTCATCTTTTAATTCATAAGCTGCTGGTTCATCACCAATTACTATATATTCATCCTCTTCAACAGGAATCTGAACAGGGGGTTTGTCATTTCCAATTCCAATAGCTTTTTTTATTTTTTTAAACATATATATTCCTCCCAATAAAATACTATTGAATAAACCATTTAATATATTAAATAAATAAAATATAATATATAAATAATATACACGGTTATTTAAAAATTATGGATGTATCAATATTAATATTTTTCTATAAGTTCTATTTAGTAATTAATTTTTTTATATATATTGTAAATATCTATTAAATATTATTAATAGCATTTTTTTATATTCATAACTATATATAACAGTTATCAATCCATAACAAGAAAAATACCAATAAATACTAAAAAAGCACCACTTATCATTTTAATAGATGGGGGCTCTCTTGATATTATGCTTGAAGCAAGTATTGTAATCAATGGATACATGCTTGTAATTATTACTACTTTTGAAGGGTTCGATATTTTAAGAGCTCTATAAAATAGATATTGTGCAACAACACCTGCAAGTATTGAAACTATTGCTAAATAAACGATAGGCCTTAGTGGTATAGATGATAAATCGGTTATATTAACCTTACCAAATATAATGAGAACTGAGGATATTATTGAAAAATTCATACATATTATTATAAAAACAGCCATTAATGGGTCAATATAATTGAGTGCCTTTTTTTCTATTAAAGGTGTGATTCCCCACAGGGTAGCCACAATTAAAGCTAAAAATTCTCCCTTCATAATATCACCAAATATATTAAAATAGTTATTTAAAAATAAAATAAATCATCCCAATATTAAATTAATTGGAAAAATTATTTAAGTTTATGATTATAACTACCTTTATGAGTAAATAAAAATTATGTATATAAAAATTATAAAATTATAAATATAATAATAAAATCATCACATGATAAATGATAATATTTAGATATGAGAGGTATAAATATCTAAATTATAAATATAAATAAACATATAATGCTTATTAGGTTTTATTGGAGGGATATGATGTTATTAACCATTGATGACTTTGATTTTAGCGGAAAGACTGTTGCATTAAGAGTTGATATAAATAGTCCAATAGATGTAAATAATGGAATTATACTGGATGACACAAGAATTAAGGCATGTGTGGATACAATAAATGAACTATCAAAAAAAGGGGCAAAGATTGCAATACTTGCACACCAGAGTAGGCCTGGAAAAAAGGATTTCACAACATTGGAGTCTCACGCTGTAAAGTTATCCGAGGTGTTGGGAAAGGAAGTTGAATATATCGACGATATGTTTGGTTCTCATGCTATAAATTCAATAAAAAGGATGGATAATGGCGATATATTATTGCTTGAAAATGTTAGATTTTATTCCGAGGAAGTAATGAGTGAGTGGAAAAATTGGAAGGATATCACTCCAAAAAAACAGGCTAAAACTATAATGTTAAAAAAGATTTATTCACTATTTGACTATTTTATAAATGATGCATTTGCAGCAGCCCACAGAGCTCAGCCATCACTTGTAGGTCTTGCATATTATATGCCTGCAATTGCGGGAAGAATTATGGAGAAGGAAATAAAAACACTTAGCAGAGTTATACAAAACCCTGAAAGACCATCTATTTTTGTATTGGGCGGTGCAAAAGCTGACGATAGTATCGATGTCATAAAAAATGTTTTAAATAATAATTTTGCCGATAAAGTATTAACCGCAGGAATTGTAGCAAATATATTTTTAATTGCCAAAGGGTATAAAATAGGTCCAAATAAAAAATTAATTGAGGACATGGGTTATTTAAATCAGGTTGAAATTGCAAAAGATTTACTCGACAAACATGGTGATAAAATAATAACGCCAGTAGATGCTGCACTGAATATTAATGGAAACAGAAAAGAGATGGAATTGGACATCAATACAGAAATAAACTATCCAATACATGACATAGGAAGCGAAACAATAAAACTATACGATGAGCTTATATGCAATGCAAAAACAATAGTTGCCAATGGTCCTGCTGGAGTTTTTGAGAATAAAAACTTCTTAAAAGGAACCGAAGAACTATTAAAAAGTATGGCAAAGTCAGGTGCATTTACTGTAATAGGTGGAGGTCATTTATCCGCTGCCGCAGGTGTTGTAGGCGTTTCAGATAAAATAAACCATATAAGCACAGGAGGAGGAGCCTGTATAGAATTTTTAGCTGGAAAAAAACTTCCTGTTATTGAACTATTAAAAGAATCATACCAAAAATATAAAAAGTAATATAAGTATAGTCCTTATTATTTTATTATTTTTATTTTGTCATATTATTTATTGTATCGTAGTGTATTATAATTTAAAAAGGGGATTTCATGAATTTAAAAAAGATAGCAAGTGAATTAAAGAATTTTGAAGGAGTTTTAAGAAAAAAAGAAATAAAAAATGTTGTAAATAACTTTAAATTTGAAGATAATGACTATTATTTTGATATTATTTCCGATTTTGGAGATGATGCAGCAGTAATCGGCATAGATAATGAAAATGCTATATTGTTAGCCGCAGATGGTATATGGGGAAAATTATTAGAATCTGACCCTTGGTGGGCCGGATACTGTTCTGTTTTGGTAAATACAAATGATATAGCAGCAATGGGTGGTAAATCAATAGCTATGACAAATATTATTGGCATAAGGGATTGTAATATTGGAAGAAAAGTTTTAAAAGGAGTAAAGGATGGTATGGATAAATTTGGAGTGCCTATGGTTGGAGGTCATACTCACCCAGATGCTAACAACAATGTTCTCGATGTTTCAATTACGGGGATTGTTAAAAAGGATAACATATTAAGAAGCGATAATGCACAAATCGGAGATAAAATAGTTTTTGCCTATGATTTGGATGGAAAAATATATAAAAATTTTGATTTAAACTGGGATACTACAACGATGAAATCAAAAAAACTTGTTAGAGACCAATTAAGGGCACTTGAAATAGTTGGTGAAGAAAAATTAGCCAATGCCTGTAAAGATATAAGCAACCCCGGAGCTCTGGGAACACTCGGCATGCTGTTGGAGGTTTCAAAAAAAGGAGCTCATGTCGATATCAATAAAATACCAAGAAATGAGTCTGTTCCACTTATTAAGTGGTTAAAATTATATCCTGGATGCGGGTTCGTATTTACCGCCCCCGAAGACAAAATCGACAGATTAAAAGAAGTTTTAGAATTAGTAAATATAACTGCTGAGGTATGTGGTGAAGTTACAGCAAGCAAACAATTGATAATAACCGATGGAAAGGATAAGGAAGTTTTATTTGATTTTGATAAGGAATATATATGTGGATGTTGATTTAATATATTATGTAACTTAATTATATAAATTATATTTTATTATTAAATAATTATTATACCTTTATATTTTAGTTTTATTTAGTTAATTTATTGTTTATCCTTATTTTTTTTACATTTATAGGTCGTAATTAGTTTTTAATTTTTTATATTTTTTATAGTATTTTAAAAATTTCTAAATGTAAAAATTGGTATAATATTAATAAAACAACATTATTGGTGAAAAAATGAAAATTATGATTGATGGTGTATTTTATAATAAAGAAGTAATTAACTTTGAAAACATATTAAAGGAAATTTTAAATATACTTGGAGAGGATGTTATTGCAAGGTCCGTAGAATTTCCAGAGATAGGGGCAGTAATTGGCGATACATATTATTATAGGTGTGGATTTACACTTGATAAAGAAATTGATAAAAGTTTAAGTAGGGCTGAGCTCGATGAAATTAAAGAAAAAATTAAAAAATTATTTCCCGAGGATACCTATGTATATAGCTTAAATTGTGAGATTTATGAATAAACGGGAGGATAAAAAAATAAAAAATTTTTATGAAGATTGGAATGTAGAAACGCTTCCAAAATATGTTAAAATATTAATGAAAATGGAAGAAAAACTACTTACCAATATAATAACCAATTCTGATGATTTTAAAACAATATATAAAAGGAAAAATACTGTAATATTGGATTGTGGCTGTGGATTCGGTTCTTTTTATAATTTAACAAAAAATTTAGATACTATCTATTTCGATTTTTCATATAACCTATTAAAAAAATTTAAAAATATCCATAATTTAGAAACAAACAAAATTTGCGGAGATGTTTCTAATCTTCCATTTAAAACTGGTTCTTTTGATTTAGTTTTATGTATAAATGTTTTAGAGCATATAAAAGATTATAAAAATGCAATAAATGAGATAAAAAGGGTTTTAAAAAATAACGGCACTGCAATATTCGTCGTTGTGAATAGTGAAAGTTTTATAAATGAAGATATTTTTAATGATTTTACAATATATCATAAACCTTTATGCTTAAAAGATTTTGATATTGAAGGATTTTATTTAAAGGATTACAAAACTTTTTATTTTATTCCGCCCATTTTAAAAATACTCCCAACATCGATTTTAGAAAAGATATTAAATATATTCTACAAAGGATTAGATGGTAAATTAAGCAGGATATTCAAAAGAAAAGGTCAATTTTTATATGTTATTTTAAAAAAGAAATAATAAGGTAATAATGAAGTAATAAAATAATAATAAACCAATAAACTAACTAAAAAAATCATAAAAAGAAAACTAAAAATAACTAAATAAATAAAAACTAAATAAATAAAAATTAAAAATTAAAAACTAAATTAAATGGTGAATATATGATTTATTGTTTAGGTCCTAAGGGGAGTTATAGCGGACAGGCAGCAGCTATATTTTCAAAACTAATAAATGATAAAGATATTATTTATTGTAATTCTATATATGAAGTTTTCGAGCTCGTGGATAGGAAAAAAGGAAGCGATAACATCTATGGAGTAGTTCCTTCTGAGAATTCCATAGAGGGTTCTGTATCTTTAACACAGGATTTACTTTTAGAATTCCCTGTCAAAATATACGGGGAGGTAAATATTGATATACACCACTGTTTAATTGGATACGATAAAAATAAAATAAAAAAAGTGTTATCACATCCACAGGCATTGGCACAGTGTAGAAACTATATAAAAAAACATGGATGGGAAGCCATACCAGTTTTAAGTACTGCAAAAGCCGTTGAAAAAGTATTTGAATGGAAAAATGAGGAATATGGAGCAATAGCTTCAAAAGAATCTGCGGAATTATATAATTTAAAAGTGCTTGATGAAGATATTCAGGACTACCCTAATAACACAACGAGATTTATTTTAATTGGAAATGAACATGAATCTTTGGAATGCAAAAATACACAAATTGATAATTATAAAAATATCAACAATAACTATCAAAAATATCAAAATAATAAAAAATCTACAATAATAATTGAATTAAAAGAAAATAAGCCCGGTGCTTTATATAAAGTTTTAAAAGAGTTTAATAACCGCAGTATTAATTTAACAAGAATAGAATCAAGACCTTCAAAAAGAAAACTTGGGAATTATATATTCTACATAGATTATGAAACTCCAAAGGATGAAGATGAGCTCCTACAATCGTTGAAAAAACATGTTTCATATATAAAGTATTTAGGAAGTTATAATGTTTTTTAAAATCCTATTGGAAACTTTGTTATATATGAGAGCTCCGATAATGCCCAATATCATTCCACCAATAACATCATGTGGATAGTGAGCTCCTACATATATTCTACTGAAAGCTACAAAGAATGCCCATATTAACAAAACAGTCAGAATGATATTGTTTAATTCTTTTTTTAAATTCATTTTTTTTAAATTTAATATTATTGCAGTCCATAATCCAAATGCAAATGTTGTATGCCCACTTGGGAATGATGGTTCATTTTCCATAGGCACTAACAAATGGAGATTATTTAATACATAATAAGGTCTTGGTTCATTTATACCATATTTTAAACCATAGGCAGTGATGGCGATTAATACCATAACGATTGATATATTTAAAAATACATACCTATTTTTTGAGAATATAAGTGCCATAATTAGAACAATGGTTAAATAGGTAGTATTGGTTATAAAAATCATTAAAATATTTAACCAATAATTATTTATGCCGTTTATAGCATATAATAGGTTGATGTCTAAATTATATAGGAGCTCCATCATATTATTGCCTTCAAGTATTAGTATATAATTATATCAAAAATATATCAAATGATATATAAAATATAGTTATAACTTCTAAATAATCGTAATAATATAAAATTTACTATTTTATTTTTTTGAATATAAGTTTTGCCTTGTTATGTTCTGGAATTACCTGTTTTAACATCAATTTAGAATTACCTGTTTCTTCATAAATACTTGAAAGTAGGTGGATAAATGGACATACATACGGATTGATGCCTTCTTCCATTATCTTTCCAAGAAACAAATCAAGAGTTGGATTTACAACATTAAATATTACCTCGTCCTCATTATCTTCTATTACTAAATCCTCTGAAAGTCCAAATGTATTAACAAATAAATCCCTAATTTCTTCGTTGTTCATCTTTTCCTTTAATATATTCATATCTTTTAGCAATTTAATCATGTAATATGATGTTCTTCTACCTAAAACCATTCCACCAGTGCCCATAATATCAATAACAGCTTTATTTATTCCATAATATAATGTCGATACAAATACACTATCAATTTTTTTCATGACATCACCTAAACATCTTAATTATTATATGGTATTATTGCATACCCAATAATCGTTAAATTTGTTCCTAAAACATCTCATTAGATATATTTTAATATATTATTACAACTATATAAAATGAGGTGTGTTATTTATATATTAATATATATTAAATTTCAATTATATAAAAAAGAACTAAAATATATAAACATATTATTTAGTAAAAAGTTTTATGTATTCTTGCCCATCGTTTGTAATAACCACTTTTTTCCGTTTTTATTCTCTATTGTTATTTTATTTATGCCATCAAGGTTTAATCTTTTTCCCATATTCTGAGAAGCTCCATATATTGCCAATGCTCTATATTTCCAACATATCTATCCATTGGAACCAGTGATATAACCTCAATACTTTCTTTGTTTATTAACATTACAGGTTTATTTTTTGAGATTATTTGATTGGATTACTTCCATATTGTATTTTATTGTTTTTACATCATTCATAATATAACCTTTTTTCTTTTTTCTAATGATAACATGATTAAAAAGTATATATGTTTTATAAAACATTTATTAAACAGTTTTATTTTAAAAATAAAAAATAAAATAGAAATAAAAATTGAATGAAAACTGATACATTATGAAAAAATAATATATATCTTAAAATTAAATCTTAATTAAAAAATATATTTAAATTAAATAAATAAGTTTCCAATTGCAAGAATCAAAATAATTCCCATAAAACCTAAATGTGCTGAATATATTCCAGTATTTTGGAATTGTGTTTTTATTATATTACATATTGTTCCACATATGGTAAATGGGGTGATTATCTGTAAAGCTATTGCAATATAGAATACAATATTATTATTTATAAATAAGGATGCCAATGTGAATATAAATGCAAGTATAAGAACTGCAAAATGTGGCATCAACCTCATTCCAGTCATTCTAAATGTGGCAAATCCTGAAAGCATGCTTCCAAAAATTACCGACAAGGATATTAGGGAAATAATTTCATTCATAATATCACCAATATATATTATTTTATATTATTTTACTATTTTATAACCAGACTGGCCTGATATTTGGTTTTGATAGATAGTTAAAAAATGTCGGAGCTCCTGCAATTTCGAATCCATCTTCCAAATTTTTCTGATTAATGCCTCTGAATTCTGCACTTAATTCACATACATATACTTTTATACCATTGTTAAGTGCATTTTTTACCATTTCACTTAATTTTGGAAATGCAGGATGCTTAACTTTATCACATTCTCCCCTCTGTGCCAAACTTACGCCATCTAACATTAAGAATATTGTTGGCTTTAATCCCATTTTCTTAGCAACATCTGCCATCATAAATGTTGAGTATGCTTTCTCTGCATTCCCTGTTCCCGTGGTATTTATAATAAATACCTCATCAATATTTACAGATGCTACTCCTGTTTCTTTTTTCTCTCCTTTTTTGACCAATATCTTATAAGTTCCATCACCGAGCTCCTCCACTGAAACTATTTCATGGCCCATACCTTTTAGCCCTTCTGTTAAATCGGTAAGTGCATTTTTACTTGCAGTTATTTCTAACAATTCTCCAATTTCCATCTTTTCTAAAATATCTGAAACCATCATTATAGGTCCAGGACATGTAGCTCCAACCACATTTAATGTTTTTGATGCTACAATTTCACCAACATGAATTTTTATCTTATTTCCATCAATTTCCATCTTATATCCAAGTTTTTTTACAAGGTTCTCTATAACTTTTACTTGTTCCTCCCCATCAGTTTCAACAATTAACATCCCTTCTTTCATTTTATTCAATACTGCATTCACCAACAAATCTGGACTTCTTAAACATTTAACGGAAATTTCCCTTATCATATAACCACCTTAACATTTATTTAATATTTTATTATTAATTATATAGTTATATATCGTTATTTAGCTATTTCGAACTGGGTTTTATAATATCACAATTTGGATAAATTATTTCATCTATTTCATCACCATAATCCTCCAATATCATCTTAATGGTTGTTTTGGTATCCTCCCCTTTACACATACCACAGGTTATTATTAAATTATCATTATTATTATATTCTTTATCATTATTAAATTTATCTGTATTATCATCTTTGCAAACAACAATTAATTTCATAATTTCACATTTAATTTTGTTATGACACATATATGCACAACCAATTGTTATAACTATATAAAATTACATTCAATTTTCCATTAAAACTATATTATAAATTACATTATAAAATTTAAAAAAACAATTAAAATTTAAATTTATAGATATTTAGCGAGCTCATCCTTTAAAGCTTCTTTCGTAGGAGCTCCTACAAATTTAACCTCTCCATCAATTACTATTGTAGGCACTGCCATTATGCCATAGTTTGCAGCTCTTTCAGGTTCTTTCATTACATCCACATTTTCAACTTCCACGCCTTCCATTCCAGATACAACCTCTTCAACTACCCTTTTTGCTGCTGGACAGTGTGGGCACATTGGCGATGTGAATACCTCTATTTTTACCATAATTATCCCTCTAATAATATTATAAATTAATAATATTATAAATGTTTAATTAATTATTTTTATCATTTTTTATTTATTGTCTGAACCACAAGTCCATACGGTCTTAAAGAAATCAAATGCTTCTGCTATTTTACTTAAATCCTCAGGAGGAACTGCAAAAATCATCTCTTCATCTGCAACTTTTGCGTATTTTCTTGAACCGTTGCATCCTAATGTTGCATTAGGAACTCCTCTAAGTTTTACAGCTGCTACTGCATCTGCACAAAGTGATTGGATACCTGCAAAATCCGCCTGGAATCTTCCGCCTTCTTTGTATAATAATCCCTGAGCCAATCTTAATCCAAATTTAGGTTCTACAAGGAATACAACTGAATCTGGAATAAAGTCTGCATCACCTAATGGAGCATAGACACTTGCATACATAGGTTCTTTTACTTTTGGTATGGCTTCATAAGTTTTCATTGCAGCTTCATCTGTTGAGAAATTACCTAATTTTTTATATAATTTTCCTGTTGCAAGTGGTTCTGGTGGATTTTGAAGAAGTCCCATTGCATAGGCTCCTCCTTTACATAAATGATTATCGATAGTAGCATAAAATTTTTTATTTTCTTTTCTTGCTTTTTGTATCATTTCACAGTGCCTTAATTCTCCATCTAACTTTTCGTATCCCTCAGGTATTTCATCCTCGGACTTTACTAATTTAACTGCAACTGCTGGATATTTTAATCCCATCATATTTTGAATTTTTTTACCGAGCTCATTCATTTCTTTTATATTCATTATATCACCCATTTTGGTTGTAAATATACATGTGTTATTTAAGATATTTAAATGTTAGTTATACATGGTAATTATACATAATATTATTTACGATATTCATGGTTATGTATTTCACATACACTACTATAAACAACTATCTTATATATAAAGTTTTCGATTTAAAAAATGAAAAATAAAAATAAAAAAATTAATACCTCATACTAAAATGAGAATATAAATAAATTATTTTTTGTTTATTCAGATAATATGTTGAATTGGTTTTATATAACATTTATATATTAATTTGCATATTACTATCTTAAATAAAATTTGATTGTAAATTTTATAATATCAAAAACTAATTAAGAAGGATAAGTATGAATTATTATTTTTTGGTGATTGCATGGATGTATGGATTGATTTAACAAACTCACCTCATGTTCATTATTTTTCTCAACTCATAAAAAAATTTGAAAAGGAAGGGATTGATTACTTTATAACATTGCGAAAATTTCAAAGTTTGGAAAATATCATTAAACTTTACAATCACATGAGCAATTACATTTCAATCGGAGCTCATGGGGATAGTCTTGAGGAAAAGTTGATAAACTCGGCAAAACGAATAATTGAATTAACAAAGATTATAAAGGATAATAAACCAAAAGTAGCCATTACAAAACATTCCGTAGAGCTCCCAAGAGTGGCATTTGGATTAAATATACCTTCTATTTTTATAGTGGATAATGAATATGCCGATGCTCAAAATAGATTAACCTTACCCATTGTAAATAATATCATAGCTCCTGAGGGCATAAATAAAACTATTTTAAGAAAACAGGGGGGGAGAAATTTTTTAACATTTGACGGCACCTGCGAAGTTGCAAATGTAAATTCAAGATTAAAAAATATTTTACCATTAAATAGGAATATAGTGGATGAATTAGGATTAAATAAAGAGCTTCCAATTATTGTAATGAGGTCAAGTCCAAATTCATCGTATTGTAACGGTAAAAAAGATATTTTACCAGATATAATTAAAAGATTACATAAAAAAATAGACTGTAATATTGTAGTATTTCCAAGAACCAAAAAACAGGAAAATTTATATCGTTCCCTTGATGTTGTTGTTCCAAAAACTATCGACTCCATATCACTGCTTTATTATGCAGATGCTATGATTGGTGCAGGAGGAACAATGAACAGAGAAGCTGCTGTGCTTGGAGTTCCAACAGTTTCCTGTTATCCTGAAAACATACTTGGTGTAGATAAATATTTAATAAAAAGGGGGAGGATGATTCATACAAAATCCGTTAATAGAATAATTGATTATGTTTTAAACAATCTTGGAAAAAGAAATAACACTATAACATTAGAAGACCCTACGGATTTGATGTTTGAAAAGGTTTGTGAATGCTTAAAAAGATAATAAAATTTTAACCTAATAGACATTTAAAATATTATGGTTAAAAGTATATATTGTGAATGATACATATAGATAAAATATTATAATAGATAAAAAAACATATTTAGATTTTATTAAAACTTACATAATTTAAGATTATTTATTTAGGGCGGGTCATTTTGTATATTCTTTAAATATTAACACCGATATTTAACAAATTTAATCATTTCCATATAAATGAAAATTAAAAAGTTAATGGAAACGAATTATTATGACCCACACTAGATTATTTATTATTAAACTTATTAAGTATTATTGCAAAATAAAAGGTAATATCCATGAAAGCAGTATGTATTTTAAGCGGTGGTTTGGATTCTGTTGTATCTATGATGGTGGCAAAAAAAGAAACTTCAAAATTATACGCCATAACATTTGACTATGGCCAAAGGGCCGTGTTAAGGGAAATAAATGCTTCAAAAAAAGTATCTGAAATATTAGGAGCTCAGCACAAAGTCATCAAACTTCCATTTATAAAAGAATTTAGCAACAGTGCCTTAACCAAAGATAAGAATATACCTACCATAAAAGAGCATGAGCTCGACAACATAGAAAAAGCCACTGAAACTATGAAATCTGTATGGGTGCCTGCAAGAAACATGATTTTATTTTCAATAGCATCGGGATTTGCGGAATTTATCGGAGCTGATGAGATATATACAGGATTAAACAGAGAAGAGGGCACAACATTTCCAGATAATACCAAGGAGTTCATAGATAGATTTAACAATGTGTTAGAATATGGAACATTAAACAAGGTTAAAATGAGAGCTCCGTTATATAATCTAAATAAAACTGAAATTGTTAAACTTGGAAAGAAACTTGAAAAGGATTTGGGTTTAGAGGTTTTAAAATATAGTTATTCCTGCTATCGTGATAATGGTGAAGACTTTTTACACTGCGGAAAATGTGAAAGTTGCATGAGAAGAAAGAGGGCATTTAAAGAAGCAGGTATAAATGACCCCACAAAATATTTGGAGTAAAAAATTAATATATAAAAAATTATATTATACAAAAATACATTGTTATATATTATTTTATTATTATATATTATTTTATTATTTTATAATATTAAAATTATGGTGATAAAAATGTATATTGGTAGATTTTTAGTAGTGGGAAAAACTGAAAATGGGAAGCCTTTTGTATTGTATAGGGTTTCAAGCAGAAGTTTTCCAAATAGAAAAGCTGTTTTAAAGAATAATATAGTATCAATTATACCAGATAATTTAAACGAAATATTTTCCAATCCTTATATCACCTATAACTGTATAAATGTAGTAGGTAATACCATAGTTGCAACAAACGGTTCTCACACTGATGTAATAGCCGACAAAATTAAACTTGGTCTTCCAATAAGGGATGCATTGGCATATTCATTGATTACTATGGATTATGAAAAGGATGACTATAATACTCCAAGAATAGCAGTAGTTTTAAATGAAAATGAGGTATATATGGGATATGTTAAAGATTCAGATATTAGAGTAAAAAAAATTTCACTTGAAAATGGCAAAGGATTTTATTTAGGAGTATATAACGCATGTGATATTAACGAATATCAAAAAATAGATATATGTGGAGAAAAACCAGAGGAGATTTGTAAATACATAATGGAACATGGAGAATTTGAATATCCTGTATGCTGTGCAGCAGCAGTTATTGATAAGGAGATAAAAATAGAAACATATAATAAATAGATAAATAGGTTAAAGAAGTTATATTTTTACATAAATAATTTATATTGGACACATAATTTTATATTTATCATTTTATTATTCATATTCTATTATTCTATTTTAAAATAAATAGGTGTATTTATGTTTATACCGGCACATATTACGGGTTTTTTTAAAATATATAAGGACAAAGACCTGTTAAAAACAGGTTCAACAGGAGCAGGCATTACATTGAATAAGGGAGTTTCTACAAATATTGTTGAAGGAAACGAAGAGATATATTTTAACGGCGATAAAACACAATTATGCCCTACAATTGAAGTGATTAAAAACTGTATGAATTATTTAAATCATACTAACTTGAACACACAGAAATCCAACAGATTGAATAAAAATAATAAAATAAAATATAAATTAAGTAATAAATTAGATAATAACTTCAATAATCTAAATGAATTTAATTATAATATAATCCATAAATCAGATTTTCCATTGGGATGTGGATTGGGCACATCGGGTGCTTGTGCATTGGGTGTATCCTACGAACTATGCAAAATTTACAATGCAGAATCAAAAATTTTAGAATTTGCACATGGTGCAGAGGTAAAATGCGGAACTGGACTTGGGGATGTTGTTGCACAATATACAGGAGGTTTTGTAATACGAAAAAAACCAGGATTGCCTTTAAATGTGGAAAAAATAAATATAAAAAATATCAATAATTATAATGTAGTTGTTGAGATACTTGGAAAAAAAGAAACTAACAAAATTATTAACAATGCCGATTGGATTAACAAGATAAATAATGTATCAGATAATCTTCTACAAAAACTGTTAAAAAATCCTACATTAAAAAACTTTATGAGCTTATCATATACTTTTGCAAAAGATACAGGTCTTGCAACAGATAAAATTATATCACTTTGTGATGATTTGAGTTTTACTATTGGGAGCTCCCAAGCTATGCTTGGAAATACTGTATTTTGTATATGTGAAGATAAAGATTTAAATGATGTATTGTCCATATTGAATAATCCTATCGTATGTAAAATATATAATGAGGGAAATTATGAGTGAAAAATACCTTATAACAACGGCTTTGGCATATACCAATGGACCTCTTCATTTAGGACATGCAAGAAGCACATATATTCCTGCTGACATTATGAGGAGATATTTAAAATTAAATAAAAAGGATGTAATCCATGTTGGTGGAACAGATAATCATGGTGTTCCTATTACAATTACAGCAGAAAAAGAAGGAGTTAAACCTGAGGATATTGTAAATAAATATCATAATGAAATAAAGAGAGATTTGGATAACTTAAATATAGAGTTTGATAGCTATGGAAAAACTCACAGCGATATTCATATAAAAACAGCTCAGGAGTTCTATTTAAAACTTAAAGAAAATGGATATATCTATGAAAAAGAGATAGAGCAGTTTTACTGTCCTAAATGTAATAGATTTTTGGCAGATAGGTATGTGGAAGGAATTTGTCCATTCTGTGGTGGTGAGGCAAGAGGAGACCACTGCGAAGTTTGTGGAAGGCACCTTGAACCAACCGAGCTCATAAACCCGTACTGTGTAAATTGCAATACAACCCCTGAACTTAGAAAAACCATACATAGATTCTTTAAATTGAGTGCATTATCCGATGATTTAAGAAGGTATGTTGAGAGCTCCGACATGCCCGAGCATGTGAAGAATATGGCATACAGTTGGATAAAGGAGCTCCATGATTGGGACATATCGAGAGATATAGACTGGGGCGTTCCAATTCCCGATAGTGAAAATCAGGTAATGTATGTATGGCTAGAAGCACCAATTGGTTATATCTCATTTACCAAGCAATTAGGGGAAGTTTGGAAGGATTATTGGCTAAAAAAAGATAAAGAAAATAGTAATGGCAAAAATAATAATGTAAAAATATGGCATTTTATTGGAAAGGATATAACAGTTCATCACTCGGTATTTTGGCCAGGTATGTTAATTGCCAACGGTGAATATAACCTTCCATCATCGGTAATAAGTGGTGGTTATTTAACACTTGAAGGAAGAAAGATGAGCACAAGTAAGAAATGGGTTGTTTGGGTAGATGATTTTGTTAAATATTTTGATTCCGATTATTTAAGATATTTCTTGATGGTAAATGCACCGTTGAATAGAGACTGTGATTTTTCATTTGATGAATTCCAGAAGAGGATAAACACAGAGTTAATAGCCATAATAGGAAACTTCACACACAGAGCTCTTGTATTTTCACACAGAAAATTTAAGGAAATTCCTATTGTTGATGAGGAAAACCTCAAAGATGAGGATAAAGAACTGATAAGTAGATGTAAAGAAACTGTTAAAAAGGTAGATAATCACATAATGGAATTTAACTTTAAGGATGCTTTAATGGGTGTTGTTCATCTTGCAAAAGATGGAAATAATTACTTCCAGAAGATGGAACCTTGGACTGTGGAAAATGAAAACAGATTAAGAGAAATATTATATACCTGTGCGGTAGTTGTAAAGCATATACTTTATTTACTTTATCCATTCATGCCTAATAAATCTATGAAACTTCTCGATTTAATGAATGAAGAGCTTGATTTAGAAATTAGAGGAAACAAATTGAAAAAGCCAAAGGTTGTATTTGCAAAAATTGAAGACGATAAAATTAAGATGGTTAAGGAAAAACTATTAAAATCAAAAGATACTAATGAAAAAGAGAAAAATGAAAAAGAAACAAAGAATAAAGAAAATATAAAAGAAATAAAAAATAAAGAAAAAAGTAAAAAAATTAAAAAAATAAATGAAAAAGGTGATTCTATGGATTTAATAAGTATTGATGACTTTGCTAAAATTGAATTAAGAATTGGGCAGATTTTAGAGGCAGAGGAAGTGCCAAAATCTAAAAAATTATTAAAATTAATTGTCGATATTGGCGATGAAAAAAGACAGGTTGTTGCAGGTATAAAAGGACACTATGAACCATCGGAGCTCGTAGGTAAAAAAATTGTATTGGTATGCAATCTAAAACCTGCTAAATTATGTGGCGTAGAATCACAAGGTATGGTTTTAGCCGCAGGGGACGATGTTGTAGCCCTTTTAACACCAGATAAGGATGTTCCAGTGGGAAGCAAAATACAGTAAATAATAAAATTTATTATTTTTTCTTTTTATTTTTTATATTTTTTAATATTATATTTTAAATTATGCTTTAAAATAAGGTTCTCTCCTGTTGATGCATTCAATAAAACATTTTTCAATATCTTCTCCATTTCTTAAAGGAGTTAAAATATCAACTAAATTATCATCTCTAAGTAGGCAGGGTTTTAAAAATCCATCATGAGTTAATCTAATCCTTGTGCAATGACTGCAAAATTCTGTATTATCCATAGGTCTTACAAATTCTATTTCTAAACCATTAACTAAATATTTCTTTCTGTTCTGCATGAATTTCCTAGTAATTACCTTATCGCACTGTTCTGCTATTTTATTTTCTATTGGGGTTATATCTACATGGTATTTTTTCAAATGTTCATTTAAAGGTATAAATTCTATTATCTGCAAAATAGCACCGAGCTCCCTACAATAGTTCATTAAATCATCTAAATCTTCAACTGTATTACTAAGTGCCAAGTAATTAATTTTTAAAGGGGTTAGTCCTACATTTATTGCTTCTTTTACGCCCCTTTTTACCTTTTCAAGGTCTCCGCAGTATGTTATTTTTTTATATTTTTCTGGATTAAGGGTATCTATACTAACATTTACTCTATTAAGACCTGCATCCTTTAACTTTTGAGCACATTCTTCTAAAAAAATGCCATTGGTAGTTAGTGAAATATCTTTCAGATTATCATCTGAAATACTTTCAATTATTTGAGGTAAATCATTTCTTAAAAGTGGTTCTCCCCCTGAGATTTTTACCTTTTTTATGCCAAATTTAAGAGATGTTTTTACAATTTTTCCGAGCTCCGATGGTGTCATCAAATTAATATTTTCACTATCATGCCCTTCTCTATGACAATAAAAACACTTTAAATTACATTTTGGAGTTATTGAAATTCTTAGGGACCTTATTTCTCTACCAAATCGGTCTTTCATAATATCACTTTAATATATAAATTATATAAATTAAATTTAAGTATTATTGGCTATTAATTACTATTATCTATTAATTACTATTAACTTATTTAAACTTAATTAAGTGGATATGATAAATAGGTAGATTAAGATATAATATAAAAAAGAATTAATTCATGTTAATTTACTAATAAAAATAAGAATAAAATAATAACTAAAATAAACTAAGTAGTAAAAATATTATTAAAAAATAAAAAAGATTAGTTATTTATTCCTTTTTCTCTTCATTTTTTTCTTCTTTTTTCTTTAAAAAAGTATCTACGAATGATACCTTTTCAACACCAAGTCTTTTTATAATTTCATTGGCTATTGCCATTTTAATCATTTGAAGATTTTTCATAAATACAGTATTTTCTGGGAGATTTATTGTAGCTGTATTTTTTGTTAATTTTATCTTTACATCGTCTGTATTTGTTCTTGGCATATATAATTTTATTAATTCTTTAACAATCTCTTCTGGTTCTTCAACAACTTCTTCGACTTTTAAAACATACTTCACAGGTTTTCCAGCTAATTCGTGGTTAAAATCAACTAAAACTCTTCCACCATTCACGCTTGCGACTTTTCCAACATTTCCATCAATGGTAATTGGCATTCCAACAACGGGATTTACCTTGTGTTTTTTAAATTCTTTAATTGAAACAATTTTAACTTTTGAAGGGTCTCTTTTACCAAATGCTTTTTCAGGAGGTAATTCTAACTCTCTCTCTTCTCCAACTTCCATTTCCAACAATGCTTCATCTAAACCAGGAACTAACATGCCTGAACCTACTGAAACAGTAACTGGTCCATATATCATTGTTGGGCTGTATATGCCTTCTTTTTTAGCCAATTCTTCATCTGTGGTGTCAAACAATTTTCCATTTACATATCCATTATAACTTATCTTTACGAGTTTTCCTTTTTCCATCTAATCACACCTTTTAGTTTATTTAAGATATATCCGTTTTTAATGAACTTTTGAATAAGCAAATAAAATATATATAACCACTATATATAATTTTTCAAAAACTAGTTAAATTAAGTAATGTAATATTTTTTTTATTTATTTTTAGATATTTCTTAATTATTTTTTATTTTATTTTTTATGGTTATTACTTATATATTATTTTTTATATAATTTTTTATATTTTTATATGAGCATGGTGCATAATTCATACATTTGAATTTACACCCTAACTTCTTTAATCCTTATGAATGGATTAACATAAGTTTTTAATGTATAAATAGCTAATACTTGTGCCACTGCAACTGATAACATGCAGAAAATGTATTTCTTCTTAAAACCTTTAATGTTCGTCCAGAATCTGTTCATAATCTGGTTTTTTACTATTGAATTCAGTTGTTCTATTCGTTTTCTCATGTTTGCAAATTTTTTATTCATTTTCCTTTTCTTATCTTTACCTAATCTTCTTGGATTGTCCAGTTCCTAACATAACACCATGAACTTGCCATGCTGTTAGTTTTAAATTCTTACAATCATAGGCAGAATCTGCACTACCATATTTTACAGGAGATAATAAACTTTCAGAAACAGTTACATCATGAATATTGGCTTTAGTAAATTCTGCCCTTAATGGCACTAAGTGTTCATCACAGGATAAGTGTAATTTAAATCCTACAAACCTTCCCTTGCTATTATATCCTACCTCACTATCCTCATCTTCCTCATCGATTATAGGCGTAGAATCCATTACAAGCCATTTAGAATCATTCAAACATAAGTAAGTATCACCCAATAAGGAAGTTAGTTCCTTTAATTCTTTGTCTAACGATTTTTTTCCACCTATATATGGTTGTTCTATGTGGAACTGCATCAAAGCCCAACTCCTTTGAAATGTCAGGATTCTTCTTTAAATGTCTCCATAACTCCCTAGTGTAATGTAATCCTTTTAAAACTCCATAAACTAACAATCTCAACTTAAGTACTAACTCATAACCATTAGGTCCTCTACGATTTGGTTGCTTGATTTTATCAGTAAGGTATTTATCTATTGAAGTAATAACTATTTCAACAGGATTCATTTTTGTCACTTTTTTGATTTTTATTTGGACTATACTCACTTTCTTATATTTAAGTTTTTTAATTATGCACCACACTCTTTAGTTACTATTCATAAAGATGTTTTGTTCCTTCGGTGTCTGCTCCATGTTCTATTAGTATTTTAACAATATCTGGTTGGATATAATCCTCTGCCACCATAATAGCAGTTAATCCAAAATTATCTTTTATATTTACATCTGCACCATTTTCTATTAATAATTTTGCTATTTTTGTATAGCTGAGCTCTATGGCTGACATCAATGGTGTTCTTCCTATACGATTTCTTATATTTACATCTGCACCATTTTCTATTAACAATTTAACGATGTCGTAATGATTTTGTGAGGTAGCTGCCATAAGTGGAGTTCCTCCAAATCTATTTTTGGCATTTACATTTGCTCCTTTTTTTAATAATTCCTTTACCTTATCAATATCTCCATTTTCTGATGCTTCTATTAGCTCCATATCTATATCCATAATATCACCTATTTTTTAGGAAGTAATATTCCTTTATAATATATAAAAAAAGGAATTATAATTCCTATATGTTATTATAATTTTAAGTTATATATAAATGTTTTTTTATATAATTTAAATTAATAAATATAAAAATAAATATAAAAATAATAAAAGTGTTAAAAAAGTTAAAATTTGAAATATAATTAAAAAATAAATATAAAAATAATATGAAAAATATATAAATGAAAAATGAGGTTATTTATGTATAAACAGGTAATTGTTGTAAGAAATGATTTAAAAATGGGAAAAGGAAAAATAGCAGCTCAGGCATGTCATGCTTCAATCGAGGCATTTATCAGAGCTCAGAAAATATGCCCAAATGTAGTTAAGGAATGGTTAAGAGAGGGACAGAAAAAAGCTGTTGTGAAGGTAAATTCTGAAAAAGAGCTCCTTGAAGTATTTAGAGATGCAAATATTGAAGGACTTCCATGTAGTTTAATAAGGGACGCTGGAAGAACACAGCTCGTTCCTGGAACTTACACCGCAGTTGCAATAGGTCCAGAAAAAGAGGAAAAAATTGAAAAAATAACTGGTAAATTAAAATTATTGTAATTAAATTAATTAAATTAAAGTATATTATAATTATAATATAATTATAATGTTATACTTATAATTTATGCTTATTATATAATTTTTTCCAAATCTATATTTTCTTCGATAATTTTAGCCAATTTATCCATATTTTCTTCAAAAGTGTTGCCATAATTATCGGTGGTTATTGGATTAAGACCTTTCTTCACCCTTACTAAATTTACCAAATAGTTTCTAAACTGGTAATTGTCGAGGATTCCATGGAGGTATGTTCCAAATATATAGGATTTATCAATAATATTAGTATTATCATTAATAGTATTATTTCCGTGATTGGCATCTTCTTTTTTATCTTTTTTATGCTCTATTATTTTTATAGCTCCATCAAATCCATTTCCATCATTTCCAAAGCCTTTAATCAATTTTATAAGTGGTTTTTCATTTGATATGGTAATACCTTCATGGAGCTCATATCCTGAAACTTTAAATTTTAACCCATCTACTTCCAAAATACCTTCTGAATTTTTTATGGCTTTTTCATTTCCAAAGTGCGTTTCCATATCAAAAAGTCCAAGACCTTCTATCGATTTAATATTTCCCTCGGTATTTTCTTCATCAATTAATTTCACTCCCATTGTTTGGTATCCTCCGCAAATTCCAAGAACAATCCCTCCATTTTTTACAAATTCTAAAATCTTCTTATTCATCCCATATTTCTTCATCAACTGCATTTCAACAGTGGAACATCGCGTTCCCGGAAGAATAAGAATATCTCCTGTAATATCATCCTTAAAGTCTATAAATTTCACAACTGCATCTTTTGAAAGGGTATCTACATCGGTAAAATTTGAGATTTTTGAAAACTTTAAGACATCTACTTCCACAGAACTTTTTATATCTCCAAAAACCCTTCTATTTTGAAGTGCCTGACTGTCTTCCTCAGGTAGTATTAAACTGTCATCATAGGGGATAACTCCTAAAACAGGTATGTTTGTTAATTCCTCAATTTTTTCAAATCCATTTTTTAAAACATCAATATTTCCTCTAAATTTATTTATTACAAATCCTTTTATCAACTTCCTCCATTTTTTTGGAAGCAATTCAACAGTTCCATATATGGATGCAAATACACCTCCCCTATCAATATCTGAAATCAAAATAGCATTGGCATTGGACATTTCCGCAATTCTCAGATTTGCAATATCATCATCCAAAAGGTTTATTTCACAGCAACTTCCAGCTCCTTCCATTACAACATAATCATAATTTTTATCCAAATAATCGAGACTTTCCTTTATTTTATTTAAAAAATATGCTTTATTTTTTCGATATTCATTATAATCCATATTTTTATATGGTTTGCCTTGGACAATTACCTGCGATGTAAAGTTTCCCTTAGGCTTTAGCAATACTGGATTAAAATGAATTGATGGTTCTGTTTTTGCAGCTAAACTCTGAGTATATTGTGCCACGGCTATTTCTCCGTCTTCTTTGGCAACCCTTGAATTTAAACTCATATTTTGAGATTTAAAAGGTGCAACTTTGTATCCCCTATTTGCAAGAGCTCGGCATAATCCCGAAACCATTACAGTTTTTCCACTATTTGAAGAGGTTCCAACAACCATGATAAATTTTGCCATTATTTCACCAAAATAGAATTTAGAATTTAGAATTTTTGTAACTTATATTTTGACCTATATTTTAACTTATATTTATTTCAAAGCAATATATATTAAAATCTTCTTATCATTAATTTTTCTAATATTATTTATAATATTAAAATAATTAATAAAAATATTTATATATACATAAAATCCATTTTAACATGCAATATTTAATGCAAATGCATCTTAATTTAAAAATGTAATTAAAAAAATTAATAACTAACCACATATTAAAAATATTGGTGATATAATGGGAGATATTAAAGCTATGGATAAATTAATGGATAAATTTAGAAGTAGAAAAGACGAATTATATAAACAAAAAGAAGAAGGAAAAAAAGTATTTGGATTATTCTGCTCTTTTGTGCCAATTGAATTAGTTTTAGCAGCAGATAGTATTCCTGTTGGATTATGTGGTGGTAAAGATTCAACAATTCCAGCAGCTGAGGAAGATTTGCCAAGAAATATATGTCCTTTGATAAAATCATCCTATGGATTTAAAAAAACAAAAGCATGTCCATATTTTGAGGCAGCAGATATTGTGGTTGGAGAAACAACCTGCGATGCAAAGAAAAAAATGTTTGAATTACTTGAAAAATTTGTTCCAATGCATGTAATGCAAATCCCGCACTTTAAAGATGAAAAATCGTTTAAATTATGGTTAAGTGAAGTAGAGGAATTTAAAGAACTTGTAGAAAAAAGCACGGGCAATAAAATAACCGATGATAAACTTAAAGAATCCATAGATAAAGTAAATAAAATGAGGAAGTTATTCTACAAAATATACGAATTAAGGGCAAAAGACCCTTCGCCAATTAAAGGTGCTGACGCTTTAAAATTATTCCAATTTGCCTATTTACTTGATGTAAATGACACGATAGCAATACTGGAAGAATTAGTAGAGGAATTAAAAGAAAGAGTGGCCAACAACAAAGGACATAAAGGAAAAAGAATTTTGATTTCAGGATGCCCTATGGTAGCAGGAAACTCAAAAGTTGTAGATTTAATTGAAGAATGCGGCGGTATTGTTGTAGGAGAAGAGAGCTGCACAGGAACAAGACAGTTTGAAAATCTCGTTGAAGGATACACTGTGGAAGATTTAGCAAGGAGATATTTCAATATAACTTGTGCATTAGCATTTAAAAACGATAATAGGATTAAAAGAATCAAAGAATTGGTTAAAGAATTAAATGTTGAGGGTGTTGTTTATTACAGCCTCCAATACTGCCACACTTTCAATGTAGAAGGAGTTAGAGTTGAAGAAGAATTGAAAAAAGAAGGAATCCCCATTATTAGAATTGAAACAGACTATTCTGAAAGTGATAAAGAACAGTTAAAAACAAGATTAGAGGCATTTATTGAAATGATTTAATTTCACTCTCTTTTTTATTTTTTATAATTAACATCTAAGTTACCACAAATTTATTAATGTAATAAAATTATAGGATTTATAGTTTTTTATTATTATTTTATTTACTGACAGTGTGATTACGGTATTCCTCTCTTTATTAGTTCTTTACTACACGATTTAACCACTTCATAAAATGATAAACCATATTTATGGCTTAAATATTCTATGCAATTTGAAACTATTGCTAAAAATCTAATAAACCCTATATTACTATTTTTAGATGTTAAATAGTTCCCTTCAATTTTTAAAACTGATTTATCCCTTCGATGCTTTTCTTCTATCATAGGTCTCTTGATATATTCCCCTATTATATTTTCTGCCTTCTTTTTATGGTCTATACATACCAAATACTTGGGTTCTTTCTGGTTTCGAAGCGAATCTGAAAGATTCGCTGACTTACAAAAACCCCTTGGGTTTTTGTTAAGTTTCATTAGCACTGCAACGATTTTAACCCTACCTACATTAGGGATATTAACCACTTTATGATATAGTTTAACTTCTGTTTCGTTAATTGTCCTTAATTTAAACTTATTTTCTTCCAAATCCTTCTTAAATAGTTTTTCTATTTGGACTTTCTTACCAAAATACTCAACTATGATGTTTTTCTTAATTTTCCCAATGTAACATAGACCCAATTTCTTAGACTCCTTCATAACATCCTTTGTAGTTATAAAAGCGTCTCCTATTACCGTCCTGATATCGGTGTTGGATAAGAACCCAAGAATATCTATAAATATATTTGTAGATTTTTTGTTTAAAGGTTTTGTTGTAGTATAAATTGAGTATATCCCTTTTTATTATGATAAATACAGCAATTTATTTGTTCTTGATATAATTTTCTATGTTCTTCGATGTAATTATATCTAATAATACATCCATAAACCTTTTCACTCCATCTCCTTATGAATGTTGAATCAATTATTGCAGTGAATCTAAACCTTTTATCATTCAAGATATCGGGAAGGCTTGCTAATTGGTTATATACGCAAATCTCATTTTTTGATAGTTTTTGAATGTTTTTGATGATGGTAGTTCTGTGGATTTTTGAAATACTCTCTGAAAATGCTTTAATGGTCTTTATTGGGGTTAGCACTCTAACCTGTGCAAACCTGGATAACTCATCTGAATAGTTAAATCCTAAACTATTTATAGAATTAGTGAGTACATTATTAAGTGTTTCTAACATGTTACCACTAAACTTTTTTATTTGAGTATGTTCCTTTTAACTATTTTTATTTTTCGATGTTAAGGTTGATATCGTTAAATCACACTATCAGTTCTTAAGTAATTCATTATTTAATTTTTCAACATCTGTTTTATTTAATTCCGACAATAATTCAAACATTTTTTCATTAATTTTTTTTAACATCTTTTTATCATACCCAAATAATAATTTAGATAGATAAACATATAATTTAAAGGATTCCCCATCTTTTACTGTATCTAATAAATTATCTATACTTTCATTTTCATTTTTTTCTTTTTTGATATTAATTATATATGATAATATATTTTCTGCGAAATAACCCTCATCTTCAGGATATAATAATTTACATGCTAAACTATCAAACATATAACCACTTCTTATTGCATAACCTAAGTTTGGATGTATCTTATTAAATTTCTCAATAGTTTTGGGTAATACAATATCTTTGTAGTTAATATTATTAGAATTATATAACTCTTTTAATTCATATATTTTAGGATACAATTTTATATAATTTTCTGTAAATTTTATATATTCTCCATTTTCTGAATAAAATAACAATTTTAATAAATATTTAATCAATTTTTTACCATTATTTATATTGTATAATATTTTATAGTTTAGATATATTGATTGTAAGTTTAGCAAATCATAATTTATATAATATTTTACCATGGTTTTTTTATTATTTTTTATATATTTATTATTTACATCTACATCCATATATGATGTATCACTTCGTCCAATATTTTTAAAATATTGTGTATAATTATTTAATTTATCATCCATATTTTTTATTTCCAAATATTTATTATAATAAAATTCGTAGAGAATTAAAAAATATAAAACGAAAATAGTATCAATTAAATAGTTTTTACTACCGCTTTTTAACCTTTTTACCATATTCTCAATGTGATTTTGATTTGGATAATATTTTTTAAGATAGTATTTTGAATTTGGCAATATACCTTCCAAACTAATACAAATGAGATTTGGAATTAGATTCTTTAAATCCTTATTAATACTCTCTGATGTTTTAATTTTAACTAAATAATCATATTTATTCAAAACTTTCTTAAATGTCTTGGATTTGTAAAATTAATTGTTTCAAAAAATTTTGCTAATCTTTCAGCAATTTTATCATTATTAAAAAACCTATATTGCATAATAAATTTTTTTACATTAAATGTTTTTGGCATGTTAAATGAAAAATTAAAAATCTTTTCTAAATATTCCTCTGCTTTTTCTCCATCGTTGTATTTATGTTTAAGTGCTTCTTTTACTGCTTCTTTATCTACTGCACAGATGTAATTTATATTGTCTCCACTGGTAAAAAATAATTTGAGAGATGCCAAAAATTTTAAAATATTTTCTCTTTCACACCTATCTAATTCATCTATAAAAACTATAAGCCGTTTATTATTTTTACTGAGAATTTCAGATATTTTATTAAGTCCGTTTTTTAAATTTTCTACTTCTTTATATCTTTCGCTACCACATTCAAAATTTAAATTAAAAAATCCTGTATTAACATTAACAGATTTTAAAACCACTGCACCAGATTTTAAAATTTCATTTTTTATTGCTTTAATTCCAAATTTAATATCTGCATATTTTTCCAATTCTTCAATTATTTTATTTAATAAAGCATATGCTACATTTTCTTCATTTTCATAATCCCAAGCGTCGAATTTAATTGCGATAAAACTTTCTTTTTTTACTTTTGTATTTTTTAAATGCATTTTTAGCATTTTTAGCATTTTAGTGATACTGTATAACTCTATAAGATTACCGTAATTATTTATAATTTCTTCAGTGTAATTTTCACTTAATTCAGCCATTAATGTTTTAATTATACTACTCTTACCACTACCCCAATTCCCATATAATGCAATTATTTTATAATCCTTCAATATATTAGATTGGAAACTTTCTTTAATTACCTCGATTTTTTTACGAGTTTCAAAAAAGTCAGTTTTTTCAGTTAGTGGAATCGGTTCATCGGTTTTTATACTATAATTTTTTGTATTTATGAGTTCATTTATAGACAATTTTTTTACAATATCGCATGTCGATGATATGAGAAATATTGTCGATTTGATGCATATTGTATAATATCCTATATAAATTAAAACTCAAAAATAAGACTATTCCGATAGTTATGCTAATCATTAAATTAATATCATAAGAATATAACCAATATAATATTCCAATAATCATCATATTACATGATAAATATAATAGTGCTATAACAAATATATAAAATATTATTTTTGATAATGATAATTTTAATATTAGCATGATAATATATAATGGCGTCACACGAAATATTATTATTAATAAGGATAATATATTTTTTGAATTAAGTATATTTAATATTAACATAATAACAGCCACCAAATATCCAATATAATAAATAGGCACATGGTTAAATAACAAAAAATCAGGAGCTTAATAATATTGGTTAAAATATACCATGAGCCTATCGATAAAACAAAATACAACAGTGCAAATATAAAATCATTAAAAACCATATCTACAATATTTTTTGATACCATTTCAGTCGTTTGAAATGAGTTGCATTTATGAGTTCTTATATAGTCATCTGTGTTATTAAATAATACCATACCAAATGACAATGCAGTAATTGAATAACCATAAACAAGCATAACAATATATTTAAATGTTGAATTATATATGTTAAGTATAATTTCAGGATATGCTCCATATAATAATAAACATCCTATCAATAACCATGAAAAAATTTTAATCCCGCATCTTTCCAAAATATTTTTAATAAAATTAACCAATATATTTACCACCCACCCCAACTTTGAGAATAACTATTTTATATATTTATTTAAATTATTTTATCCTTAATACATTCACACAGAGCTCCGAAATCCTCCTCACTATGTCCCACATTTATACTAACCCTTAACCTCTCCATACCCCTTGGAACAGTTGGATATCTTATGCCTACACAGAAGATATTATTTTTTATTAAATGTTCTGCAATATCCATAGTTTTTTCTTTAAAAATGAATGGATAAATAGGCGTTAAATTATTTTTCTCTATTAAATCATATTCTTTAAAAATTCTATTTGCGAGCTCTATATTTTCTTGCAATTTTTTTGTTAAAGTTCCTTCTTCCATAATCTCAAAACTTTTAATACACCCGCTAACAACAGACGGCGGAAGGGCTGTGGAATATATAAAACTTCTGGATGTATTTATAAGGTATTCAATCACTTCCTCAATACCACATACAAAACCCCCCAATCCACCAACAGCCTTTGATAATGTTCCTATTTGGATTATATTGTCCGATGGTTTTAAATTAAAATGTTTTAAAGTGCCCTTACCATTCCCTAAAACCCCAGTACCATGAGCGTCATCTATTATTAATATACCGTTGTATTCATCGGCAATATTTTTTAATTTATCCAGTGGAGCTATATCCCCATCCATAGAAAAGATTCCATCTGTGATGATAAATAAATTATTGTAGGAGCTCCGATTCTCCTCAATTAAATGAATTAAATTATCCATATCGCAGTGGTTATAAATTAAAACATCCGCTTTACTCAGCCTGCAACCATCTATTATGGATGCGTGGTTTAATCTATCGCTTAAAATAATATCTCCCTTTTTACACAATGTACTAATTACCCCAACATTTGTAGCATAACCCGACGAATATATCAGAGCTCCCTCAGTTTCTTTAAACTGTGCTATCTTTTCCTCCAATAATTGGTGATTTATATTCCCAGATGCTAATCTTGAACCTGTTGAGCCAAATCCATATCTTAATCCATCTTTTACTGCATTTATTACCTCTGGATGCTTTGATAGACATAAATAATCATTTGAAGAGAAATCTAAAATATTATCGATATTATCTTTTTTTCTTAAAAATCTATATAAATTATTATTTTTTATATTTTCAATTTCCTTTTTAATCTGTTCTTTGAACATAATACCCCATTATAAATTTTTTTATCCATCTTTTTCTTTATTTAACAATATATGGTTTATTTTCCAATTTATAAATTAAATCATCGATATCTATATTATTCTTAACAAAAAATACCCTTCCTCCTTTTTCAATTTCCTTCTTTAAATTGGTGATTCTAAAATAGCCGTCCTTTGTGGCTATATACCCCGTAGTATATGATTTATTATCTGATGTGCAGAGCTCCGCAATCACACCTAAATTTATTACCTTAGAAGCTATTGCAATAGCATCAACTGTTCTATCTGTTCCAATATTGTTTTTTAAAATTTTTTCCTTTAATTCATCCGTTGTGGAGATATTTTTAACCCTTATGCCCCTTTTTTTATCAGGTTCTAATCTTTCTCCCTTTAAATTTAGAATAGATGCCCCTCTCATTCCTCCATTATCTATTATTTTAAATGCCTTTTCTATTAAATCATCGTTTATTCCTTCTTTATTTAGAATATCTTTTGCTATTTTCCTTGCTTCCTCTTTATTTTTGCAGTTTATGGTTTTTATCGGCAAATGGTTTATATAGGTAATATCATTTTTATCCAGTTTTTCAATTTTTATATTTATAAAATCCGGAGCTCCGTTTTCATGAGATAATGCCCTTTTTATAAATTCATTAACAACGGTTTCAATATTCCCATTGATAATTGTTTCAGCCCCTGATATATGTTTCCCATTTTCTGATGCTCTCATTTTTATACTGAACATATTATCATCATTTTATTTTATTTTTAATTTTTTAATTATTTTTATTTTATCTTATTTTTTAGTTTAATTTTATATATTATTATTTTTATCGTTATTATGTTTTTATTATTTTATCTTAACATATGAGTTATATACTATCTTAATTTATCATGATTAATCATTATATTAAAAAAGCCCTATTTGTCATTATTTTTCATTAAAAACAATTGTCATGATTTATCATGAGCAAAAAAGTATATATAGTAGTTTATACACTACTATAATCAAGGAAAAATAAATAAAATAAAAAAACGGTGATATTATGAATGTAAAGTTAAACACACTTCCAGTAAAAAATGATGATAAATTGAAAGACCTTGAAGAGTTCTCAAAAGATTTAAAAAGACCATTTAGAGGAGACAAAACAGTAGCAATACTTGCTTATGTGGTTGGTGCATTAACAATAGCTTCAATATTGTTGTAAATGTTATGTATAGAAAAAAATAAATAATAACATAAAAATTAGTAATAAAAGTAAATAATAGAATAATAAATGGATAATTATATTAATATAATATAGAAACGGAAAATTATTGTTTTATAAATCATTGCCACATAGGTAAGTATTTAGTTTTGCTGTTTTCCATTTGCCATTAATTTATAATAATTAATAATGTAGTATATGATAAATCAGAGCTCTTTTATAGGAATTGCAGTAGTTATACAAAAATTTACATTAGAGTCTTTTTTGAGTCGCATTTTATCGGCTTTGCACTTAACCACTTCACAATTTAAATTTAGACCATTAACATTTAGTATTACTCGGTAGGTGCATAAACTTGAAGGGAATATTTCAACGATTTTTCCAGAGTATATATTTTCGTTTCTATAATGGCATTTGCAATGACTTATTATCATTATATCCTCAGGTCTTATACCTATCAGAGCTCTACCACATTGACATTTGTAATCCATATAAATATCTATTTTTCCATTGCTGAATATGTATTTTCCATTTTTTTCTTCAATATATCCATCCAACAAGTTTCTAACACCTGTAAATTCTGCTACAAATTTATTTTTCGGTTTTTTAAGTATTTCATCAACGGTTCCTACCTGTTCAATTTTTCCATTTTTTATAATCGCAATGTGTTTTGCAAGGGCTATCGCCTCATTAAAATCATGGGTAACATGTATAATGGTAATATTTGATTTATTGTATATTTCCCTGAGCTCGTATAACAATTTTTCATGTATAAGCCTATCAAGTGAGCTCAGTGGTTCATCGAGAAGTATTACTTCTGGCTTTAATACAAGTGCCATTGCAAGGGCTACTCTTTGTTGTTCTCCCATACTAAGATTTTTTGGATATCTGTCCAATAAATGTTCTATTTTCAATATTTTGCAGATATTTTTAATCATTTTTAGTTTTTCATTATTTTTCTCTTTTATACCAAATCCTATGTTTTCTTTTACAGTTAAATGTGGAAATAAATATCTACCATTGCACATTGCAATTTTTCTTTCATTTATGGGCTTTTTAGTAATATCTTCACCGTTAAGAATTAATTTCCCTTCATTTGCCTTTCTAAATCCTGCTATTATTTCTAAAAGTGTGGTCTTCCCACTTCCACTTAATCCAAGAAATACAAAGTAATCATTATTTTCTATTTTAAGATTATCGATTTTTAGTGTAAAGTTGTTTAATTTCTTTTTTAAATTTTGGATTTCAAGCATAATATCCCATTTTATAATTTAAATTTAAACCAATGGATGAGAAAAAGATAATAATAAATTAAGGTAATAATGCATAGGATAATAAAGATAATTCTATAATAAAGAAGGAAAATTAAATATTTATTTAAATTTTAATTTTTTTAAATCTTTTTAATCTTTTATAGTAATTAAACTCTATTTCATTTTTATTTTCCGCATTCGCAGAATCTTTCAAGATTTAATATTTTTGAGACTCCTGCAACTGTTGTTCCATAAAATATTATTCTTTTATTGTATTTTTTTGCCATATCTAAAATTTCAAAGATTGTTCCATTTGCCGCGGTGCTTCCCGTAGATAATACAATATCTGAATTTTTTATTAGGTATTCATTCATATCGGCGTGATATATTACAATCCCATGTTTTATTCTTCCAATATTGTTAAAATCTAAATCTGTTGCCATTACATTTTCTTTTCCAAATGTATCTACCATCTGCTTAATTATTGCAGGATGGTATCCAATTATGCCAATTTTTATATTTGTTCCCAGCTCGCTTACAATATATTCAGAAAGTTTTTTTGCACATATTTCAGGCTCGTTTTTTATGCAGTGTTCTGTTTTTTCAGTAAGTCCCAAATATCTCATAACGGCATTCAATGTTGCTATAACAAGCGGATTATAATCTGATTCTAATACCTCTGCAATGGTTCCTTTAAATTCCTTTAAATCCCCCGTAAATGCATCACCAACAGCCCCCTTAAAAAATGCCCTCAATAAAAACTCTTTACCATTTAGCAACGGATAATCACTTATTCTTGTTGTATCCAATTGCACATTTACGGGATGTGCTTCGATAGGTTCATTCAAAAGATTATTTTCTTCTACAAGTTTTTTAAACTCTTTTTTAAGGAGATTAAAGCTTTCAAAATTACTGTTTTTATTTTTATTTTCATTCTCACGGTTCATAATTATCACCTATTTTAACTATTGTTTTTATTGAGAATATAATTAATACTGCAACTACAAGAAATATAAATGCCACTGAAAGTGCGAGCTCTAACTTACCCACAGATATATTTAGAAATACGGCAATAGGTAATGTCTCAGTTTTCATCTTTGTAGCTCCTGCAAGCATTAATGTGGCTCCAAATTCCCCTATACTCCTAGCCCATGCAAGAATCATACCTGCAAGAATGCCATTTTTTGCCATTGGTAATATTACCTTAAAGAAACTTTTTAGCCTGCTAATTCCTAAACTCTGTGCTATATATTCGTATTTCTCATCTATACCTTCAAATACTGCTTTTGATGTTTTAATGATAAATGGAGTAGCAACAAAGAACTGTGCAACAATTATTCCTATTGGACTAAATATTATATTTATGATGCTTTCAGCAATTCCTCCAATTAGTGTATTTCCAAAGAACACGAGAAGAGCAAAACCTGATATAAGTGGTGGAAGTATCACCGGCAAATCTACCAAACTATCTATTAATTCCTTTCCTTTAAAATTATACCTTGCAAGAGCATATGCAGAAGGAATACCCACAATAGCACCAATTAATGTGGCAATTGATGCAGTCATTAAGCTAAGTTTTATGGCAAATTGAATTTCCTTTGAGAATATTGCCTCTTCAAGTGTTTCTATGGATACTTTACCAACAATTGTTAGCACAGCAAATATTATAAATATAACAAAAATTGATAAAGCAGATAATGAAATAAATTTTAATAAATTTCTCATATTATCCCTAAATTTTATATTATTTTATTTTATTATTGTAATAATACATATTTACATAATATTGCCCTCTATATCTCCATTAAATTATTATACTTTATTTATTCTACCACTTCATATCCGTATTTTTTAAATATCTCTTTTCCCTTGGTATTTACAAAATCATAAAATAATCTTGCATTTTTCTTATTTTTGGTTGTTTTCAATATTGCAATAGGCACCGTCTTAATTATATTGTATTTTGGATTTATTGGAATAATATTCACCTTATCTTTATCCTCTATTGCATCAGCCCTCCAAACCACTCCGGCATCAACTTGACCAAGCTCGACATAAATTAAGGTCTGTTTTACAGTGGCACCTTTAACAACGGTGTTATTTTTTATTCTTTTGGTTATGTCAGGATGGTCTTTCTCTGCCTTAGATAATATCTTATTAAATGTTCTTCCTATGCAATTATCTTCATCATTAAGAGCTAATTTTATTCCTGGTTTTCCCAAATCTTCAAGTGATGTAATATTTTTTGGATTTCCTTTTTTAACTACAATTACTGGAATATGTTTTGTTATATTGGCAACCTCTGTAATATAGCCCTTTTTATTCAATTCATTAACATAGAAATATGTACCAGGCATAAATATATCTCCTTTATTTGATGCAAGGACCTTAGAATAAAGTAGTCCGCCTCCAGCATAGTCATAATTAACTTTTATGTGGTATTTTTTTTCAAATTCCTTTCCAATTTCATCCATGGGTTGTTGCAGTCCTGCTCCAACATAGGCATGAATGGAAGCCTCATTGGTGCCATTATTTTCTTTTTCAGTGCATCCCGATAAAGTTAAACCTATTATTGTCAAACCCATTGCGACTATAATCCATATTTTTTTCATAACCTCACCATTATATTTTATTATTAAAGGAAGTATATTTCCGTTATAATATACAATATAAGGAAGTATTATTCTCGTTAAAAACTATTGATTTATAATATATAAAGTTTTTGGTAATAACTAATTTTGCAATTATATTATATTAATTATAATATAAAAAATTAACTATTATAAATTACATAATATTATTATAAATAAATATAAATATTTGAATTAATACCCATATAATAGGCAATATAAAATATATAAGAATATATAAATATATAAAAATATTTAAAATAAAATTATAAAATTATAAAATTAGATAATTAGAATAACAATTAGAACATAATAATAAAATCAGAATATATAAATATAATTAAACAACTCTTCCAGTTATGGACCTTCTACCATATCCTGTTATTTTAACATCCACAAAGCTTCTAAGTTTTAAATCTTTTCCTATTATTCCAACCAATATAGGATAGCTTCCAAACTGTCGCCCAAAATAAAGAGCATCTTTTTCTTTTATCTTATTGGATAATGAAGGATTTTTTGAATCTTTTTTCATAACTTCAACAAATACATCTTTTAATACAGTTCCCTTTGGAATTACCCTTTTTAACATTGCATTGTCGATTTCTTTTCTAATTTTTTCCTTAAAGCTCAAAAATAATTTTTTTCTTTTATTTGCTTTTTTGACGTCTTTTACACTTATATCTGTGCCGAAGAATGGAACAACCTGCCTTATATTTATCCTTCTTATCATATAACCCTCATCATATATTTGTTTTAAATAATTATAATTTATATTAAATGTTTCCTTTGTTTCTCCCTTTAATCCAAATAATAGGTTTATACCTGGAAGTAAGTGTGGAAGACCGCCTGAGCTCCTACTACCACCTATTTCATTTAATATTTTTACAGCCTTTAAAACATCCTCGGGAGTAGTTAATAGGTTATTCTTTTTAATAACATTCTCATCAAAACTTTCAACACCAAAAGCCGCAACATTTCCTCCTGTGCAGTATTTAACAAGTATTTTTGCAATTTCTCTACTTTCATTTTCATGCCTTGCTATCACCGCAGGATTTGCATTGTCTATATGCAATACCTCAGGTTTGATGTTGTTGCGTATGCCCTTAAACAATCTTTCAATAGCCTCAACATTTGGTTTTGGCACCTCATCTTTTTCGCCATCCTTGGCTTTGTAGGAAAAAATACAGGGCTGTCTTCCTATTCTATAATATCTTACGCCGTTTAAATACAATTCTTTAACCTCATCTACAATATCCTTTTCATCCCTATATACTGGACTCCCAAATCTTCTCGGTTCTGTGCAAAAGCTACATCCTCCGCTTATATGTCTTGAACAACCCCTGTATGTTTCAATTTCTGCAATGATATAAGGATAATTGGGATGCTGTTTTACAATTTTAGCCCCTCTAATTGCAAATTCCCTTATTTGACTGTAATATCTTAATTTCTCAGGATTTATTTTTTCAATGCTGAAATTATTTTCAATTAAATCGTACAAGGTTAATTCAAGGTCTCCACTTGCTACAATATCAAAGAAATATTTAAGGTTTTTTTCATCCTTTATTTTTCCACCTTCTCTCGATGAACCAAATTTTGTTGCAACAGGACCTCCCAATATCTTTAATCCTCTAAAATCATATAAAATTGATACAATTTCTTTTAATGTTGCAGGATTTGCATTTAAATATTTTCCAGGTGTATGAAATCCACAAATTGCAATAACTGCATCAAATTTATTAAAATCAAATCCTTTTTTAATCTCTTCCCTTAATTTATCGATAGTTATATAATGCACATCATAGTTATATTTGTAAAGAACGCCTGCTGTATATCTTGGATAGGTTCCTATATATGGTGGAACCCCAAGTCCAGCAGGTTCATCGGTATAACCATCGAGTATTAAAAATTTCATAATATCACCATTGTTTTGTTCAAAACGAACAAAGTGAGTTTTGAATTTTTCGACCAACCATCAAGTATAATAGTTTCATAGTATCACCATTAGTAAGAATATCTATAATTATCATAATAAAAATAACCATAATGTTCAAACTAACTATATAATATTATTAAAATAAAATAATAATCTTAAATTTTTATTATATACTAAAAAACACCTGTGATGAATAAATGTTTCTGATAAAATATGATGAACCGTATGAGCTCTGAGGTGTTTATTATTTTTTATTATTTTTAGTAAAATTTTTATTTTGATATTAATAATATAGTATGGTGAAAGTATGAGTATGATAATAGGTATATTAGGTATCCAAGGAGACATTGAGGAGCACGAAGAAATGGTTAAAAAAATAAACTGCACTCCAAAAAGAATTAGAACACCCGCTGATTTAGATGATATTGACGCCCTTATTATTCCAGGTGGAGAAAGCACCACCATGGGCAAACTTATGAAAAAATATGGTTTTATTGAAGCTTTGAAAAAATCTGATTTTCCAATATTGGGAACATGTGCGGGTATGGTATTACTCTCGAAAGGAACTGGAAGGGAACAACCACTTTTAGAGTTAATGGACATAACCATTAAAAGAAACGCCTATGGAAGCCAGAGAGAAAGTTTTGAGGAAGATATTGAATTGGATGGAGAAAAAGTCCATGCGGTATTTATCAGAGCTCCTATTGTAGATAAGATATTAAACGATAAAGTTAAAGTTATAGCAAAAGAGGGAGATAATATTGTTGGTGTAGTGGAAGGTAAATACATGGCAATAGCATTTCACCCGGAACTCTCTGATGATGGATATAAGGTTTATAAATATTTCCTAGATAATGTTGTTGGAAAATAAAACCTAAAAAATATATAAATTAATATTTATTTCTTCAATTCGGTGTATTTTTCAATATATTCATCTATAACCTCTTTATCTACCTTATCTTTTATATTTAATGATTCAAGAAGGTTTATAAGGTATTCCTTAACTGCTGGATACTCGGATTCTTCAATATAGTCCATAATCTTCTTAACGATTTTACTTAGAAGTTTTTTGTCTTCATGTATATACTGGCAGAGCCTTAGAATATCCACAGCTTTCTTAAATATTATCCATGGCTGGTCTTTATCGATATTCATGATAGTATCTAAAAATGCATATGCAACATCCTTATCACATTCAATAAATTTATTTTTTAATAGATATTCCAAAGCCTCAATAATTTCTGATTTAACATAGATGGATACATCACGCTGTAAGAATTTTTTTATGACTATCAATGTGGATTCATCCCCGGGATTATTTATTAAGTTATTTTTCAACCAGTTATCTTTTTTCAGTGCTATTTCTTCAAGCAATATCAATGCTTTTTCCGATAATAACTCATACCCTTCTAACGAGGCTAATTTTGATAATATATTATATAGATTGGTTAATAACAATTCATTCAATGGATTATCATTTTTGGAAATTTCTTCAATTAACAAATCCAAAGCCATTATCTTTAAAATTACCATATCTTCATAGTTAAGTATTTGGATAATGGTTTTTACAATATCGTTAATACTATTGCACCCCATACATTCAAAACTATTCTTTGTAGGAATATATATTATTTTACTGTAATACTCCCATTCTATATTTTTATTTATATTTATATTTTCAACTTCAAGATTAAACGGGTGTTCTTTTAGATATTCCATTAATTCTCTTTTTTCTTTAATTATGCTCCTACTTTCAGGTTCATTCATTTTTTCAAGTATGGATAATGAAAGATTGATATTTTCCTCTGCTACATATTCGTATATTACTAATTCTTTAACCCTATTTAACAATCTATTGCTTATTATAAATCCCTCATTAACAAAACTATATAATATTTTTAATTGAGTATTTCTTATTTTAAAGACAGGTTCTCTAATAATACGATATATTATATCCTCCATATCTTGTGGTAATATAGGATATTTTGATAAATAATCTTTAATAATTTTTTTAGCTGTTTCAGATTTGTCTTTCAATCCAATTATCTCTGGAAGGATAAATATAATTTCTTTATAGATATTATTTTCAAAGGCTTTTAAAATCATTTCAATGGAATTATAATCTCCTTTTTTAATATGACGATTTATACCAATTTTAGCAAGTAATATAATGGATTTCCTCGTTTCAGGAAATTTTAAATATTTTTTAATTAAATCAACCTGTTCTGTGATGGATTTACTATTGTAATCTAAAAATTCTATATATTCTGGGTATTTAATCAACAAATTATCCAATAATTTTTTGCTAATATTCCTTACAAATCTGTGTCTATCCGTTAAATATTTTGTCATAATCGCTGAAATAATATTTTTTTCAACTTCTTCTTTTTTAAGAATATTTGGAAAATTCTCTATCAATATATTATAAAATAACAAATATTCAATTCGATTTCCGAAATACCAATCATCAAATAAATATGTGGATTTAACAAATACATTATTTGGAATTTTATTATTTAACTCAACATTCATTCTCAATAGCCATAGTCCCATATTTCTTACTAAATATACATTATCATAAAGCATATCATTTATCAAATCAAATTTACGAGACCCATAACTAGGTCTTATATATATTAAATTACCCAAATATTTTCCAGCATAGTATCTATCCAACCAATTTTTTCTTTTCATGTTGATATACAACGATTTAATCAATTTTTGAAACTCTGATATATCCATATCTTCAAGTTCTTTAATAATTCCTATATCAAAATTAGGAGAACATGTTGCCGAGAAACATTCGTATCTTTTTAATTCATATGCTAAGTATAATCCATTGTAATAACACAAATGCCCCTCATTCATTATACTTTTTAAATCAATTTTATCAACAATTTCAAATACTTTACGCTTAATATATTCTGATTCTGTGTTTTTAAATAGATAATACAATATTTCAAGAGAAAATCCTTTTATAACATATTTATCATTAAAATTTTTTAAAATCCTATTAAAGAACATATCCAAATATTCATCCTTAATATGTAGTTTGTCAAACAATATTAATCTTTTAAATAAAAACATAGAAGATAGTTTAACCATCCAACTTGGATTATCAAATGATGCTATTATTTTATCCATTAATTGATTGCTTAATTCCTTATTTTCTTCCAATATTTGACATAAAACATCACTATGAATGTGTAATGTTGCCATTATCATGGATTTTATCAAATATTCTTCTTCGTCGTTCAGTGCATTTTTTATAACTTCTAACAGTTCTTCTTTTGAAACCATTTCTTTAAAATAGAGATTATATAACCATTTAAGAAATTTGTAGCGGTCTGACTTCTTAAAGTTAAAGTTATTGAAAGTATTATTACGATGCTTTAAATACACCATATAATATAGGTTAATTAGGTAGTTTTTATCCAATGTTTTAAATTCTTCGAGGATTTCAATGGCAAGCACTTGAAGTATTTTATATCCATATCCATTAGACACCAATACAATTTCAGGGAGGGTATTTGTTAAATGCTCTGGGGTGATTGTTGATATTAACCCCAAAGATACCATGGCATAAGTTACCTCATAGGGATTGGATGAATAAAGTTTTAAAGATAATGAATGTATATACCTTACAATAGTATTCACATTCAATGAGTTTATAATTTGTTTAGCAAATTCTGATGTTGTAGTATTTGGAGAATTAGCCCAAAAATACAGTAAAACAAATATATCTTCATTAATAATGTGATGGTCTAAAACAAGTTTCTTTATAGAGTTCATTAAATTTATTCTCGTAACCAAGTTATTATCCTGAGCTAATTTTATAATCTGTTCCTCTAACTTCTTAATTTCATTGGCATTATTAATATAACTTAATATCCTTGCAGCTTCAGATTTCTTTTTCCAATCCAATTCACAATATTCCTTAAATAATTTTGAAAGTTCTTCCTTTGATGCATCTCTGTCCATAATATCTCCTTATATATTTATATATATTTATATAATAATATGATGGTGAATTTACAACAATATATCATTACAATTATAATTCTTATTTAACATTATAATATCAAAATAATATATCAATAATTGTATTATTATATTTAAATTAAACTATAAAAAATGTAAGATTACAAATTTTTATTTTCAAATTCAAGAAGTTTTTCAATAACCTCCTCATTAAGTTCTACAATATTGGGTCCACCCATCTCCAACAATTTTTTTAAATAAATAATTAAATAGTCCTTTTTTTCTTCTTCTTCCATGATATCCATATAATCTGTAAATTTCTTGATAAGGTCATCTAAAAGTTTCTTATCCGTTTGTATATATTGACATGAAAAAATGATATCAACTGCATTTTTAAACACTGCCCATGGTTGATTATTATCTATATTTAATATAATATCTACAAAGGTGTATGCCATATCCTTATTGCAAACGATTAATTTATTTTTTGATGCATATCCTAAGAAATTCAAAATTTCTATTTTAACACGGGCAGATATGTTTTCAGTTAAGATATATAATATATTGTTTAAAGAATTTTGAGAACCCGCATAATCCTTGAAATAATCTATCAAACTATTTTTTAACCAATTATCACGCCTTAAAGATAATTCTTCTAATAACATTAATGCTTTTTTTGATATAAAATTATATCTTTTATTTACGTATAGTTTTAATAATATAGGCAATATTTCGTCATTATCCAATAATGCATTTAACAATTCTTCATTTTTAGAAATCTCTTCAGTTAATAAATCTATAATCTTTATCTTCAAAATTACTAAATCTTCAATATTGAGTAACGGTATAAGTGTTTTTACAGCATTATTTAGATTATCTTCTGTAAATATGTCAAGTATTCCAATTGTGGGGATATATGTTATTTTAATGCAGTATTCCTTCCAATCGGCTTTTTCTAACTCTAAATCTCTTATTGATGTTTTAAAATATAGCGAATTTTCCATATACTCCATTAATTCTTTTTTTTCCTTAATTATACGCCTACTTTCAAAATCATTTATTTCTTCAAGTATGGATGATGCAATATTTAGGTTTTTTTCACTAACGCATTCATATATTACTATTTCTTTGATTTTGTTTAATAGTTCATAGCTTATTATAATTCCTTCCCTAACAAATGCCAATAATCTTTTAAGTTTATAAGTTCTAATTGAGATTATTGAGTCGTTAATATTATGAAACAACTGTTTTTCTAAATTTTTTGGAAGTTTTGGATACTTATTTTTAAATGTATCCACTATCTTTTTAACTATATTGGATTTTTCTTTTATCTGTATGAGCTCATATAAGATATAACTTATTTCTTCATAGGTATTTTCGTCTCCATCAAATATTTTTTTTAAAGCTATTTCAATAGTGATATAATCTCTTTTTTTAATATAATATTTTAATCTTGTTTTAATAATTATAATTACAGCTTTTCTTAATTCGGGAACTTTCCAACATTTTTTAAGTAATTCAATTCTTTCAGGAATTGATAAATGATAATAATTTTTAAAAGATTCAAATTCTGGATAATTACAAGATAATCGTTTATTATTTAACAACATTATACATATATCCTTTACAAATTCATTTTTATCTGTTAGATATCTTGAAGTTATTGCTGAGATAAGTCTTTTTTTAAGACTTTGGTTTTCTAAAAGATGTGGAAAACTTTTTAATAATGTGTTGTAGAATAACATGTATTCAATCCTGCATTCATAATACCAGTCGTCCAATAACGATATTGATTTGATAATAACATCCATTGGTGGTTCAATACCTAACTCCGTAGTCAGTCTTAATATCCAAATCCCCATGCATCTTGTAATATAGTTATTATCATCCAATAATGTGTATATTATATCCAATATATTTGATGCATGGCCTGGTCTAGTGTATATCAAATTACCTAGGTATTTTCCAGCATAGTATCTATTTAACCATCCGCTAAGCCAGTATTTTTGTTTCACAGATGCATTAATAGACTTGATTACATCATGATATTCAGCAATACTCAGGGTGTTAAATTCACCTATCAGGGTTATATCAAAATTAGGAGAACATGTTGCCGAGAAACATTCGTATCTTTTTAATTCATATGCTAAGTATAATCCATTGTAATAACACAAATGCCCCTCATTCATTATACTTTTTAAATCAATTTTATCAACAATTTCAAATACTTTACGCTTAATATATTCTGATTCTGTGTTTTTAAATAGATAATACAATATTTCAAGAGAAAATCCTTTTATAACATATTTATCATTAAAATTTTTTAAAATCCTATTAAAGAACATATCCAAATATTCATCCTTAATATGTAGTTTGTCAAACAATATTAATCTTTTAAATAAAAACATAGAAGATAGTTTAACCATCCAACTTGGATTATCAAATGATGCTATTATTTTATCCATTAATTGATTGCTTAATTCCTTATTTTCTTCCAATATTTGACATAAAACATCACTATGAATGTGTAATGTTGCCATTATCATGGATTTTATAAATACATCGTCATCAATATTTAACATTGTTATCAAATTTACAATAGAATTATTGGATATCCGATTATTGGTATTAACACAATTTAACATAGTCATTAAATTTAAAATGTCTTTTTTACTTATATTTTTCTTAAAATATATATACAACACATATTCAAGTAAATCACTTTTTTTATTTATATGCGTGATATCAAAATCGTCATATTTAACCTGATTATTATTATATAAATCATAAATCGAAAAAATGACTTTATTAAAAAGATATTTATCCAATGTTTTAAATTCTTCGAGGATTTCAATGGCAAGCACTTGAAGTATTTTATATCCATATCCATTAGACACCAATACAATTTCAGGGAGGGTATTTGTTAAATGCTCTGGGGTGATTGTTGATATTAACCCCAAAGATACCATGGCATAAGTTACCTCATAGGGATTGGATGAATAAAGTTTTAAAGATAATGAATGTATATACCTTACAATAGTATTCACATTCAATGAGTTTATAATTTGTTTAGCAAATTCTGATGTTGTAGTATTTGGAGAATTAGCCCAAAAATACAGTAAAACAAATATATCTTCATTAATAATGTGATGGTCTAAAACAAGTTTCTTTATAGAGTTCATTAAATTTATTCTCGTAACCAAGTTATTATCCTGAGCTAATTTTATAATCTGTTCCTCTAACTTCTTAATTTCATTGGCATTATTAATATAACTTAATATCCTTGCAGCTTCAGATTTCTTTTTCCAATCCAATTCACAATATTCCTTAAATAATTTTGAAAGTTCTTCCTGCATCATCTTTTCATACATAAAAGTCCCCTATTATTTTTTAAAAGATTAAATAAATATATATGTATGTGTAAAATAATAGATGTATATAATATCTTAATTCGATGTCGATATATGTTATTATTCATTATAGTATAGTTTTTATACATCTTAAACTTTTTTTTGCAGGTATATATGTAGGTAATTGGTGATAATTTGACTAAAATAATAGCAATAAGTGGAAAAGGCGGCACTGGCAAAACTATGTTTTCTACATTACTTGTAAAGGCATTATCAAAAAAGACCCATAACATGCTTGTTGTTGATGCTGACCCTGATTCGAACCTGCCTGAGACACTTGGAGTTGAAGTAGAACTAACTATTGGAGACATTAGGGAAGAATTGAAACAGTTAGTAGCGGATGATAAATTACCTGCGGGCATTTCAAAACAGGATTATTTACTGGGAAAAATATATGAGATTATAGTAGAAACAGAGAATTTTGACTTGCTTGTTATGGGAAGACCAGAAGGAAGCGGATGTTATTGTAGTGTAAATAACTGGTTAAGGCAAATTATAGATAATCTTGCAAAATCTTACGATTATGTAATTATAGATACAGAGGCAGGATTGGAGCATTTGAGCAGAAGAACAACTCAAAATGTAGATACAATGATAGTGGTTAGTGATGCTTCTAAGAGAGGATTGGGGACTGCCAAAAGAATAAAAAAACTTGCTAATGAACTTGAAATAAAATTTAAAGAGATATATGTTGTTGCAAATAAAGTAAATGATGAAAACAAAGATATGGTGGAAAAAAACGCCAAAGAATTGGGATTAAATTTGATAGGAAAACTTCCTTATAATGAAGAAATATCAAAATACGATTTAATAGGCAAACCTTTGTTTGATATAGATGAAAATAATGAAGTTTATAAAAAGGTCGAAGAAATTGCTAAATCGCTATGATATTATTATATATATGAATAAAACAAAATTTTATATATTAAGGCATATATAATATTAAAATCATTAACTATGGTGATACAGTGGTATCTGAAAATATAAAAAAAACCATTGAAGAAGTTAGAGCTCAGGCTCAAAAAGAAGGAAGATATATTGAATTAGTATCCACAGTGGAGTATTTGATAAACCTTATAGAACCAGGTAAAAAAGAAATATTCCAAAAGGCTTTGGAAGATGCGGAAGATATGGATGATGTGAATGAAATATTGGATGCATTGAAATTACAAATCGGAGCTCAGGGGGCTAAAAAATTATTAAAATTATAAAAATAAATTATAATGAATAAAAATTAATTAAATAAAAATCGTAAATATATAAATTATAAAATTAGTAAAATTAAAATCAATACTTCTTTTTTAACATTTTAATATTTTAATGTTTTTTATTATTCTAAATATTTAGTTATTTAAGGATATTAATATAATTCCAACAATTATTAATACTATCCCAAATATTTGGAAATGGGATAAATGCTCTTTTAGAAAAACCACTGCCAATATTGTAGTAATTGCTGGACCTATTGATGATAGTGGCACAACTATACTTGCTCTTCCTTTATGAAGGGCGTAATATAATAGAAGTGAGCCTACCACAACCATTACAGCAGAAATTACACCATATAAAAGTATTTTTCCGTGAAGTTGGTATATTTTTTGAGGGTCTTTTAAAATTATAACTACACACAATACTATACCAACGATATTTACTATTATCCACTGCAAAAATGGGTCTTTTTCAGATACTATCTTTGCAAAAAATGTGCCGACACCATATAAAAATGCTACAATAAGTCCAGCTATGATTTCGTTGATATTTACCACCATTTATTATACATTAAATAAATTAAATAAATTAAAATTAATATAATGATAAAATAAAAATAAAATAGTAAATTATATACTTTAAAATATTATGTTTTATTTTTTAGTTTAAGTATCTATGTATTTAAGCATATAATTATTTAATTATTTATGAATTATAAGTCAATAATCTTAGCATCCTTAATATTCTCAAGTTTTTTTAGTTTTTCTATAACTTCATCTGGAATCATATGGTCCACATTAAGAACCATTATACTTTCTCCACCAGGTTCTTTTCTTCCAACCTGCATTCCTGCAATATTTACCCCATAATCCCCAAGTAATAAACCAACTTTACCAACCATGCCTGGTCTATCTATATGCTTAATTACACATATAATTCCCTCTGGTTTTATATCCACTTTATATCCGTTTATCTCTCGAAGAACGGGGTTTCCATCTACCAATGACCCAACTATTGAAATTTCTTCTGTTTTTCCTTTTGCCACAATTTTTATGGCATTTCCATATTCACTTTCTGATATAGTCCCTTCCACAATTTTTATATTTCTATTTTTTGCTATTGTAGGTGCATTTATTAAATTAACTCCTGCAAGTAATATGGGTGATAAAATTCCCATTAAAAATGACCTTTTTACCATCTCTGTATCTTCTTTTGCGAGCTCACCCATGTATGTTAATTCTACTTTTTCTATCGATTTATCCAATAATTGAATTATCATATTTCCTATTTTCTCCGACAGTGCCATATATGGTTTTAATTTGCTCATTTTCTCCATAGGTAGCATAGGGAGATTTACAACATTTTCAGCAGGTTCTCCATTCAATATCTTTACAACCTGTTCTGCCACTATTGTTCCTGCACTTTTCTGAGCTTCTACTGTTGATGCCCCTTGATGCGGTGTTCCTATTACATTGTTTAGTGTTAATAATGGGTTATTTTTTGGTGGTTCCTGTTCAAATACATCAAGTGCGGCACTTCTTATTTTTTTATCTTTTAATGCTTCATAAAGCGCATTCTCATCAATTAATCCTCCTCTTGCACAATTTACAATTATGGCGTTCTTTTTCATTAATGAAATCTGTTCTTTACCAATGATATGTTTGGTTTTTGGTGTTAATGGGACATGCAATGTAATAAAATCACTTACTTTACATAATTCATTTACATCCATTAATTTTATACCCATATTTTTTGCAACCTCCACTGGAATGTATGGGTCATAACCTACAATATTCATTCCAAAAGCCTTAGCTCTTTTTGCCACCTGCTGTCCAATTCTTCCCAATCCAATAATACCAAGGGTTTTACTGTAGAGCTCTACACCCTTGAATGATTTTCTATCCCATTCTCCTCTTTTTAATGAGGCCGTAGCTTGGGGAATATTTCTTGCAGCTGAGAGCATGAATCCTATTGTTAGCTCGGCTACTGATACCGATGAGGCATCTGGTGAATTAACCACAATAATTCCTTTTTCAGTTGCTGCCTGTAAATCAACATTATCTACTCCGACACCTGCCCTTGCAATAACCTTTAATTTTTTAGCTACATCAATTATTTCTTTTGTAAGTTTTGTTCCACTTCTAATAACTATGGCATCGGCATCTTTTATCTTTTCTTTTAACTCCTCTGGCGTTAAACCCGTAGCTATCTCTACATCACCAACATTTTTTAATATTTCAACTGCATCTTCATGAATAGCATCAGTTATTAGTATCTTTGGCATGAAATCACTCTCTTTTTAATTTTATTTGCCTCTTTTATTAATATTATCTTTAACATACTCAATATATAAAATATTCATAACTATAAAATTCTTTTTTTATAAAAATTCTTTTATGTATATTGTGTTATATATTCATTATATTCATTATTTTCTATCATTATTTCTATTATTAAATTTCATACAGTATTTAGTATTTGGATTATTTAAATATTAATCTAAAATAAAATAAAAGATTAATATTAAATATATTAAGGATAATTTAGATATGGATATAACATTTATAATTTGGACATGACATTTAATGTAATTATCATTCTTATTTATGATAAATCTGATAACATGAATAATATATTTTTATAATATATAATTTAAAATATAATTTAAAATTAAAATTATTAACATTATAATGGTGAGAAATTGTATGGAATTTTAGTTTTAGAAGATGGAACAGTTTTAAAAGGAAAAGGATTCGGTGCTGAAAAGGAAGTTTTAGGGGAACTGGTATTTAACACAAGCATGACTGGTTATGTGGAAATACTCACAGATCCATCATATAAAGGACAGATTATTACAATGACTTATCCATTGGAAGGGAATTATGGTGTAAAAGAATTATGGTTTGAATCGGATGGTGTAAAGGCAGAGGGATTTATTATAAAAGATTTAACTGGAAATGAATTAGATGAGCTCCTAAAAAAATATAATATTCCAGGATTGTATAATATAGATACAAGATTTATTACAAAAAGAATAAGGTCTAAGGGTGTTGTAAGAGCTCTGCTAAAAACCTCATCAAAACCTATTGATGATTCAGAAATTGAAAAGTATATTGAAAAGGCTAAAAACCATAAGGATTTGTCCGAAATTGATTTGGTGTCTGAGGTATCAATAAAAGAACCTGTAATCCATAAGGCAAAAAATGAAATAGCTAAATGTGTTTTAATAGACTGCGGTGTCAAAAAAAGTATAATAAATTGTTTATTGGAAAGGAACTGCACAGTAATTAGTGTGCCTTATAATACCTCAGCAGAAAAGATATTATCATATAATCCAGACTTTGTATTGGTATCAAATGGTCCGGGTGACCCGAGCTCTGTTAAAGAAACAATATCCACTGTAAAGTCCTTAATAGGAAAAGTGCCTGTTACAGGTATATGTTTAGGTCATCAAATCATTACATTAGCACTCGGTGGTGAAACCTATAAAATGAAATTTGGACATAGGGGCGGAAACCAGCCAGTGAAGAATTTAGATAACGATAAAGTATATATTACATCTCAAAATCATGGATATGCTACAAAGAGAGAATCTATGCCGAAAGATGCAGAAATATTTAATATTAATCTAAACGACAACACGGTTGAAGGTTTAAAAATAAAAGATAAAAATATACTGTGTGTTCAATACCATCCAGAAGCTGGACCAGGTCCCCACGATGCAAGGTTTTTATTTGATGAGATGATTAAATTAGGGTTAGAAAAATAAATTTATTATTTTATTTATTTTATTATTCGTAATACATACCAATATTACTTTTTTCAGTTTCACCAAAACCTTTTCCAATGCCGTATCCTAAGTCATAAACCATATTGGACATCATGCTAAAAATTCCAGCAGGTTTTGATGGTGTGTATTCCTCAGTTTTGGGATTGCTTATATTTGCAATCTTTGCCGTTATATTTATAGCATCCTCTTCTGTTCCTACGGCATCAACAAGTCCAACTTTTTTGGCGTCACTACCCGAATATATTCTACCATTGGCAGCCTTTAATGTTTCATTTATTGTCATATGTCTGTTTTCTGCAACCCATTTAACAAAATCCATATAGGTTTCATTTATCATCTTTTCCAAACAGGCCTTTTCCTCAGGCGTCATAGGTCTGTATGGCGAACCAATATCTTTATACTTTCCAGCCTTTATAACTGTTGCATTTATACCAAGTTTTTTCATAAGCCCGTAATAATGGATTACATCCATTCTAACCCCAATACTACCCACAATAGAGTGTTTTTCAGCCACAATATAATTTGCAGGTGCAATAGTCATATAAGCCCCAGATGCCCCAAGCGTTTCAATATAAGCCACAACAGGTTTCTTCTTAGAAACCTCTTTAACCTTTCTTGCAAGTTTTTCGCTTGCTATAACCTCCCCACCAGGACAATTTACCTTTAAAAGTATTGCTTTGATATTTGGGTTATTTTCTGCATCATTTAGAGCTCCTATGTAATCATTAACATCAGGGTTATTATTACCAAATAATCCAGATGAACCCGAATTTTTTAAAACAAGCTCATTATCAATATTTATTACGGCAATATTTCCTTCGGATTTAAAATTTAATATATTATCGGAGCTCGGCACTAAAAGCAAACCTATTGCTATAACCACCATAATCATTAAAATAAATAAAATGCCTACTATGAGATATATCTTTTTCATAACATCACACTATCTATTACATAATAGTACATACTTCATATTATTATACTCACGTCAAATTTTAATAAATTAATATATAAATATAATATAAATTTATAATATTCTGTATGTTCCTGTTTTAGGCTCGTATATTTCTCCATCATCAATTAACTCTCTTAATATATCATCGAGTTCTTTTTCATCAATATTTAATTTCTCAACCAATTCTTCATAGGTTATTTCATCATTTTCATTTATAATATTTAGTATTTTATCCTTTGGGGATTCTTCTTCGCTGTAAATATCTTCCAATACCTCATCAGCCATGGGATTATCACTTTTTTCACCACCTTCATACTGTGATGCAGATTCTTCATCCTCCATATATTTTCTTGTTTTTTCTATTTCAAGAGCTCGCAATTTTTTCCATTTTTCTTTATTATCATTTCTCTTTTTATACACTTCCAATGCAACATATTTTGAACCGTCATATTCTCCTACTCTACCTATAACATCTAAAAAATCCCCCTCTTCAATATCTTCTGCTTTTTTTTCAAAATCTTTAATAACCACGCCATCCAATTCAAAGGATATGATGGTTGAAATTGCTATATTTTTTACTTTCCCCAATAATCTAACCCTATGTATTCTTTTACCATCTATTATTAGTGCCTTTTCATTAACCTCATTATTTAAAAATTCCTCAGGATATATCTTATATGCTGTCCATCTTGCCATTGTTTTCACCATAATTATTTAATTATTTAAATTAATTAATTGTTAATATTTTAATATAATTTGTTATAATCAGTTTTATATTATTTTAATTACATATTATTACATATTATTTATACACCATAATTTACATTATTTTAATTATTATTTAATATATTTACCTTTAATTATCTCATTACCTATTTGATATTATATCCTTTAATAATATGTCTTATCCTTTTGCCAGTTTTTATTTCATAAGTTTTTAACATAAGTCCTGAATCTTTTATTTTATCCATTACGGCTTTTCTTCTTTCCATAGGTTTATGTGGGAACATCAATGCAATCAATCCGCCTTTATTTAGATGATTTACTCCTTCTTCAATGATTTTTAAAGAAAATTCTTCACCATATTTTCCACCACCTATGAGCTCTATATCTGTGGCATGAGCTCCGCCAAAACTTCGTTTTGATGGAACAGAATTGGAGTCATAAAATGGGGGATAGGATATTATTAAATCAAATTTTTTATGGGTGAGGTTAGTTATACCTTTGATTATTTTATTATTTGAATTAATTACCATTATATAATTGTTTAGATTATTTTTTAAGGTATTTTCATTGGCTATATTTATATATTCCTTTACTGTCTCTGTTGCATAAATATTACAGTGATAGTATTTTGCCATTATGATGGAGATTATAGCAGAGCCTGTTCCAATTTCCAAAACTGTTTTTATTGGGTGATGGTTATTATTGTCGTATTTGATATTTTTAACATTTTCTTTAACTATATCATTATTTGCGTTAAGTATATCCTTATTATAGTTTTCAAATACATTCTTAACAAATAAGTATCGATTTATCGGTGTAGGAATAAGTGCATCTTTATGAAATTCCATGTTTAAGCCAAATAGATATTTTAAAATTGTTTTATTGTATAAATACAGTGCTTCTTTATTTTTAAAATTTAGTTTAGCTTTTCCATTTTTATAAAAAACATATTTTTGTAATTCTCTGTTTAACTTCACTGCATCTTCTATTTTTAATCCTAATTCCACAATTTCACCTTAATGATGTAATAAGTATAATTAAAAATAAAAAATAAATAAAATTAAAATAAATAAAATTAAAATAAATAAAGTAAATTAAAAAGTAAATTAAAGTAATATAATATAACTATTAAAATAATAGTAGATTAAAAAATATAAATAAAACGATAAAAAATAAAATAATAGTTGTAGTTAATAATTAATAATAAAATAAAATAATTAACATTAATAATTACTTAAATAATTATTTAATATTTAATAGTAAATTTAAATTAAAATTGGTGGTAATATTGCAATTTGTCCATATATCCGATAATCATCTTGGATACAGACAGTATAACTTGGATGAAAGGGAGAGAGATTTTTACAATTCATTTAATGAATGTATAAATAAAATAATTGAGATAAAACCAGATTTTGTAATCCACAGCGGTGATTTATTTGAAAGCCCAGAACCATCAATTAATGCAATTTACACTGCAATGGAGGGATTTAATAAATTAAAAAGATACAATATACCTATTTATATTATCCACGGCAATCATGATTTACCAAAGAGGAGCTCCAAAGGTTCGCCATTTAGAATATTAAAAGGTGTTTTAGGGGATAGTTTAAAAACTTTTAGCAATAAAAAATATCATATTTTTAGAAAAGGTAATGAGGAGATATTTATTGGGGGCTCTGATTTTACCTATAAAAGTAAAATAAACAATCTTTTTGAAGACTATAAATTAATAGAAGAGAAATCAAAACAGTATAATAAAAAAATATTGTTATTTCATCAAAGTGTATATTCCTATTCAAATTTACCTATGTATGAGCTCCAACTTAACAATTTTCCAAAAGGATTTAACTATTACGCAGGAGGGCATATTCATCAGAGAATTCTTAAACCAGTAAATAACAATATAGATTGTCCAAAAGAAAAAAATGGAACAAATAGCGTTTTTGCATACAGCGGTTCCACAGAAATTAGGTCTTATGATGAATATAGAGATTATGAGAATGATGGAAAAGGATTTTATTTGGTGGATATGAGTGGAGGAGATTTTGATAAATCGGATGTTAATAAAATAGACATAAAAGTGCATAAAATAGACATAAAATGCAGAGATTTTATAATTGATAAAAGGATTGAGGATAAAGATGATTTTGAAAGTTTTATGGATGAACTAAACTCAAAATCAAATCCTGTTGTAATAAGCAGTGTTGTTAAAGAATTTTTTGGGCATTTACATAGTATTTTAGCAAAAAAAGCACTTTATAGCAGATTATCCATTAGTGAACCTGATATAGAAAATGCCATCATTGATATTCAAAACAAAAATATGGATGAATTGTTTAAGGAATTTCTTAAAAGCAAAAATTATGATATAGATTTTGTATATGGGATATATAATGAGGTTTTAAATGATAAAGACCTTTACTCTTGCCTTGATGAATATTTTAAAAAAATAATAAATGGCAATAATGCGACATGAAAATAAGCTATAAAACGGTAAATAAAACGAATAATAAAATTTATAAATAAAATAAATAGAATCGGTGGAATAATGATTATAAAGGCTATTAATATTAGAAATTTTAGAAGTCATAAGAACACTCAAATATCTTTTGATAAAGGGATTACCACCATAATAGGTCATAATGGAAGCGGGAAATCATCGATATTTGAGGCCATGAATTATGCACTGTATGCAAGAGGTAGTGTAAGCAATGTCAATATTGATGATTTAATAAAGAGGGGAACTAATCAATTTTTAATAGAGCTCCTATTTGAGATTGGAGGTAATACCTATAAAGTTGTAAGAGGAAGGGGCAAGGGAGGAAACATAGATAGATTATATATAAATAATAGCCTTTATGCTGAAACCAACAGTGAAGTGAATAATAAAATAAAGGAAATACTTGGAATAGACCATAAGGTATTTTTAAATGCAATTTATATAAAACAGGGCGAGATTAACAGTCTTATAAATTTAAGACCTGCCGAGAGAAAGAGACTTATTGGGACACTTCTCGGTATTGAAAGGTATGAAAAGGTATGGGGAGAGATGGGGAATGCTATTGGTGAATTTAGCCGTAAATTGGAATATATAAAAGGAGAGTTAAAACAAATCGATGATATAAAAGATAATATAAAACATATAAAAGAAGAAATAGATGAAAAAGAAAAGGAATTAAAGATATTGAAAAACAACTATATACATATTGAAAAGTTAAAGAAAGAAAAGGAAGAGGAATTAAAACAGTATGATAAAAAAGAAAAGGAATTTAACGATTTAAATAATATATTGAGAGAAACGGAACATAAAATAGAGAGTCTTAAAAATGAAATTGATAATTTAAAAAATGATATTAAGGATATTAAATACAAAAACAAGATTTTAATGGAAAATAACGAAGGATATAATAAATATATTGAAATTGAAAAGGAATTAAATGAGTTATCCAACAAAATTGAGTCTTATAAAAAATATTACGATAAATTCAATAAATTAAACGGTAAGAAGGAAACTTTGGAGGATAATTTAAAGAAAATTAATGAGAATTTAAAAAACCTTAATCCAGAAAATAAAGATATTGATACGATAAATAAAGATATTGAAAGTATTAAAGGAGAGTTAGAAAAACTACATAATATTATGGAAAAATTAATGGAATTAACAGAATTAAATAAAAAATTGGATGAATTAAATAAAAATAAGGAAGAAATAGATAAGAATAAAAAATATTATGAAGAATATATCGATATAGCTAAAAAATTGGATGAATTGAGTAAAAAACTTGTAGTATTTGAAAAATTAAAGGAAAAGAAGAAAAACATAAACTCTCAAATAGATAGCTTGAAGAAGAAAAAGGAGGAGCTCCTAAAAGACCTTACCAATTTTGATGAAATAGAGAAAAAAATAAATGCCGAAAATGAATTGGTAAAAGAGCACGATGACTTAACGGAAAAAATAACGAATCTCACCAAATTAATTACCGAGAAAGATACTAAAATAAAGCAGATAAAGGATGCCATAAAAAAACTTGAAGAAACAGATAATAAATGTCCAGTTTGTCAGTCAGATATTGATGAGAATAAAAAGGCGGAGCTCCTAAACACATACCACAGCAATATTGAAAAAGAATTAAAACAGTTAAAAAAACTTGAAAAAAAATATAATGATTACAATACTAAATCAAAAGAACTAAATAATAATATTAATAAAATAAACAAATTAAAAGCTAAATATGGTAAATTAAAGGAAAAAAAGGATAATTTAGATAATATAAATAAAGATTTGGATAATTATATAAATGAGTTATATGAGCTCCGTAAGGAAATTAGCAGATATGAAAACATTGAAAAAGAAATCAAAGATTTAGAAAAGAAAAAAGATTATTTAGAAAAATATTATAATAAATATAACTTTTGCGTGGAGTATTTAAAAAATACAAATGAAAAAGAGCTATTAAATAATAAAAATAATCTTTTAAAAATAATTGGTAATTACGATAAAACAAAGGTAAATAATAAAGAAAAGGAGTTAAATAATAATTTGGAGAAATTAAAGGATATTTTAAGGTTAATAAATGATAAAATAAATAAAGAGGAAGAGCTAAAAAATATCTCAAAAGAAATAGAGAAAATACAGAAAAAGGCAGAGAATTACATTGAATTGAATAGAAAAAAATCAGAGATGGAAAAGGAAATGGAACTGTATAAAGAACCTTATAACACCTATAAAAATGCCATTGCAGTGCTTGAAAATTACTCTAAAAAATATAAAACAGACATTAATAAGCTTGAAAATACCGTAAATGAGATTATAACCGATAAAAATGAAGAGTTAAACACACTAAACAATAGTAAAAACAATATTTTAGAAAAAATCGATAATTTGGATTATTATGATAAAACCTACCATGATAAATTGAAAGAGAATTATGAAAAAATATCTAATAAATTAAATGATGCAAATAATAAAATTGTAGAGGTAAAGTCATATTTAAATTCTAAAACTGAGCTCCTACAAAATTATGTAAATAATCTAAATAAATTACTGAATAAAGAAAAAGAAAAGGAACGGTTGGAAAAATATATCGATTATTTAAAAGATATAAGAGAGAATGTCTTTTCGAAGAACGGATTTCAGCAGTATTTAAGGGAAAAATATATTCCACTTATTCAAAAATATACCAATGAGATATTCAATGAGTTCGAGCTCCCTTACAGTCATATCCAAATTAAAAATGATTACGATATAATAGTGGATGAGCTCCCAGTAAAAACTTTAAGCGGTGGAGAGCAGATAGCAGTATCTCTTGCCCTTAGGCTTGGAATATCAAAGGCTGTATGCAATAATTTACAATGTATAATATTGGATGAACCTACGGCATTTCTTGATGAAGATAGGCGTAAAAAACTGTTAAATGTCTTTGGGAATATAAAAACTATCTCACAGGTTTTTGTTATATCTCACCACAATGAACTGGAACAGGTGGCAAATAATATTATAAATATAAAGAAGATTGGAGAAGACTCTGTAATATACGATTAATATTTTTAGGGATAGAATGATAAAGATAATACCAGATACAAATTTTTTAATATACGCCATTAAGCACAATATAAATATAGATTACGAGCTCAGTAGGTTCTCAAGTAATTATGAAGTAATAATACTAAGCTGTATAATGGAAGAATTGGAAAAACTCAAAACTAAATTAAAGGGTAAAGAAAAATTTTCCATAAATATATTACTCTCTTTGATTAAAAAATATAAAACAGATGACTACAATATTGGAAAATATGCCGATGAAATAATAATCAATTATGCTAAATATCAAAAGGATAAGGGTAATAAAATAGTAATATGCACAAATGACAAAGAATTAAAAAGAAAACTTATGGAGATGGGTATTCCTATAATAGTTGTTAAGCAAAAAAATTATTTTGAGTTGAGGGAAATTTAAAATTTAAAATCTAATAAATATAATAAATTTGATATTTAATAAAAATATTTAATAAATGTTAAATAGTATCTGCATATATTTCATTATAAATGATATATATCAAAAAATATAGAAATATAAAAAAGTTGGTGATATAATGGCTGTAATTGATTATTTAAAAGAATTATCCACAGCAGAAGGTATTTCAGGAAGGGAAGATAATATAAGAAATATAATGGAAAAAGAACTTAAAAAATACTGTGATGAAGTATATACCGATAAACTTGGAAACTTAATAGCAAAAAAAGGAAATAAAGGACCTAAAATAATGTTTGCAGCACATATGGATGAAATTGGATTAATGGTTAAATATATTGATGAAAACGGATTCTTAAAATTTACAAAAATAGGTGGAATAAACGACCAGATGCTTTTGAATCAGAAGGTAATTGTCCATACAGATAAAGGAAATATAGTAGGCGTTTTAGGTTCAAAACCACCACATAAAATGAAAGAGAGTGAAAGAAACAAATTAATAAACTATGAGGATATGTTTATAGATATTGGGGCAAAAAATAGGGAAGACGCTCAAAAAATGGGTGTAGAGATAGGTTCATGGATTTCATTTAAATCAGATTTTGACGAGCTCGGTAATAATAGGGTTTCCTGTAAATCATTTGATAACAGGGCAGGATGTGCCGTTTTATTGGAAGTTGCAAAAGAATTAAGTGAAAAGGAATTAAACTGTCAGGTGTATTTCGTTGGAACTGTTCAGGAAGAGGTTGGATTAAAGGGTGCAAGAACATCGGCTTTTGGCATTAATCCAGATGTGGCATTTGCACTCGATGTAACAATATGTGGAGACCATCCAGGTATAAAACTTGAAGATGCTCCTATTGAATTGGGAAAAGGTCCAGCAGTAGGTATAATCGATGCTTCGGGAAGAGGTTTAATTGCTCATCCAAAGGTTTTAAAAATGGTAAAAGAGGTATCAAATAAGTATAATATATCTGTTCAGTATGAGGTTGGAGAAGGAGGAACAACAGACGCTACTGCAATATATCTAACACGAGAAGGTATTCCTACGGGAGTTATTTCAGTTCCTTCCAGATATATACATACACCTGTTGAGGTAATTGATACCAAAGATTTAAATGAAACTGTTAAGTTGGTGAGCTCCTGTATTAAGGAATTACCTAACTATTTCCAATAGGGATATACTATGAAGATGATAATAACAAGATTAATTACCTATCCTACTGCCTATGTTATGTGGGGAGGAATGATGTGGTATTCCCAAATAATTTCCCCCTTTGATTTTACTTCTTATTTACATTATATCCCATTATGCAATGCCAATTTTTATCATCTTCTTCAAACTTCGCCCTATTTTTTAATAGAGTTTTTTAGAATAATTTATTTGTATTCATTTACATTTTGCATAGTTGGAGGAATTGGTTATTATTTAATTGTAAAAAGGGATTATCTAAAATCAGATGTGATATTAATAGATATTGCACTTGGATGGCTTATAGCAGGTTTGATATATACCTTTTTTGTAGTTCAATCTCCATTTCAAGTTGGTGTTGCTAATGATTTAACGCATGATAGTTTATTGTGGATATTTACAAAGCCCACCTATGAAATTCCTTCCTTACATACGGCATATTCTGTTCTTATGGCATTGCATTTTAAGGATGAAAAAAGTAAGATAAAATATTTATTTTATGCACTTGGCATATTAATTCCAATATCTACATTATTTATGGGACAGCACTGGATAGTTGATGTAATTACTGGAATAATATTTGCATATATTCTTTATAAATTGCCTAAAAATATCCATTTAAGGATACATGATGCTATTAATGTGTTATCTGGATGTTATGGAATTAAAAAAATAAAATAAAATATAAAATAAAATATAAAATAAGAAGGAAAATAAAAAATAAATATAAAAATTAAAAAAATAAAAATAAAATAAGTGAAAATATGGAAAAAATTAAACCTGATACAAAAGGTATAGCCTGGACATGTTTAATGTGTGGAAAGTGTTGTGATTCTCCAACAGTAACAAAAAAGGACATAGCAAATATAAGCGGATATTTAAAAATACCTTTTGAAGAAACTGTTAAGAAATATTTAACATATTTTGATGGCACATACGGTGAATTAAAAGAGGTTAAAGGCAAATGTATATTTTTAAAGGATAATAAATGCTCCATATATAAGGTAAGACCTTTAATTTGTAGGTTAAGACCTTATTCTCCACAGTTAAAAAATGGAAAATTAATATTAACCTACGATGGATGGTTTTTAAATAATTGTCCAGGTTTATTTATTGGTAATTTACCTGTTGAAGAGGAATATTTAAAATACGGAGCTCTTGTTGTTAAATATTTAGGAGAAGAACAACCTACGCCTGATGAATTATTTAAAAATTTTAAAAAAAGAAATAAAAAATTAAATAAAAAGAATAAATAATAAAATAAATATTAGCAAAAGGTTCTGTTTGAAATTGGAATGCATAATGTCTTGCCACAGTTGGGACATTTAATTACTACCTTCCCGAGCTCGTAGTTTGATTCAAAAGGCTTCTTACAATAAGGGCAAAGCCATATTCTTTTGGATGTTTTTTTACATTCCCCAATTTCTCCCACTGTTGGGTATTTTTTATAGGTAATTTCGCTATCTTTTTCTTGGTATTTGAAGAACATTTTTATCATATTTAGGTAGAGCTCTACCGCAGATTTTTTTATGCAGTCATCCCCACCACATATTGGACATTTCATATTTTTAATTATCTTTTTAGTCTCTTCGTCCATCATATCACCTTAAAATTTATAAATAAAATTTATAGATAAAATTAAAAGATAAAATTAATAATAAGTTAAAATAATTAATAATTAATAATATTAAAAAATTAAGCCGCAGATACGATTTTTATTATATCTCCATCTTTTAATTCGTGGTCTGCACCGATTCTTATCTTCTTTCTTGCATCAACGGCATATATAAATTTATTTCCTATATCGGTATGTATTTTAAATGCTAAATCCTTTGCAGTAGTTCCTTTTTTTACTAAATAAGCATCTGGAAGAACATTTCCTTTTTTATCGCAGTATTTGTTTTCATCTTCTACGGGATAAACTACTATCATATTTAATAGGTCAAAATATGCCCTGTTTAGGAGTTCCTGTATGCCTGTTCCATTATGTTTTTTTAAGTATTCTTTCATATAGTTTAAGGCATTTTTCTGTGCATCATTTAATGATTCACTTATTATTTCAAAATCATTATTAGCTCTGTCGTATTTAATAATGCCTGCCTTTTCAGCCCTTTTTAATGCGAGCTCTATCTCCGCCGATGTGGGTATTACAATATAATCTTTAAAGGCTTCTTTTAATTTTTTAATATTCTCTTCTGCACCGGGATAGTCTGCCTTGTTTGCAGCTATAAGCATAGGTTTTGAAAGTTTTCTAAGGGTTTTTGCTAAATTTAATAGCTCATCATCAGTCCATTTTGTAGGGTTATCGTTTAAATTACAAATAGCATTTATAACCTGTTCTTCTGAGATATTAAGACCGCTTAATTGTTCTGCAATTAATTTTGCAGTATTTTTTTGTTGATGGGCCTTTCTTGATAGTTTATCCCAGTTTTTAGTAAGTATCCCATAAATCCACATGTCGAGCTCATCCAATAAAAATTTAACATCTTCCACGGGGTTGTGATTTTCGGTTGGATTACCTTCTAAATCAGTTTTACCGCTTGCATCTACAACCACTATAAAAGCATCAGCCTGCCTTAAATCATCCAAAAACTTATTTCCCATACCTTTTCCTTTATGTGCTTCTGGGACAAGCCCAGCAACATCTATTATTTCAACAGGTATGTATCTTATACCGTTAATACATTTTGAATTGTTTGGATTACATTGAACGCCCAACTCTTTACAGGGGCATGGGGAAGTTACAAATGATGTTCCAATATTTGGGTTTATTGTTGTAAATGGATAATTTCCAATATCTGCGACTTTTTCAGTCATTGCATTGAATAAAGTTGATTTTCCTACATTTGGTTTTCCTACAAGTCCTAATATTGCCATTTTTTCACGCTCTTTATTTTTATTAGTGAAAAAATTCGAAATCTTCTGATTTCGATTATTTTTTCGACCTCCGGGAGAAAAAATATAAAATCTTTGATTTTATGTATTTTTTCACGCTCTTTATTTTTTAATTATTTATTATTTTATTGATGAATGGGATATTGTGATTATATGAATAATAAATGATAATTAAGATATTAAACATATCAAAAATATATCATTAATTACATTATATTTATCTATATATAAATCCGGTGGAAAATGGAAAGAATTATATTAAAATGTTTCAAAATTCTACGGTTCAAAGAGGGCAAAAAATAATCTGTCATTTATCGTAAAAAATTAGATATATAATATAAAATATATGGCAAAATTATAAAAAAATAGATAAATACTGCTAAAAAATAATAAAATATAAATAATAATAAAATAATTAAATAATAAATAAAAATGGAAAAATAGAATTTATATTTATATTATATTTACATTAAATAATCACTTAACATATCATTCTTTTTCAAATACTTCAAAAACTGTATAGGCTTATTGTAATTTTTTAGTAAATTCCCGAGCTCAGCACCACCACGACATAAAACACACTGGATAACCATAGCGTTAAAATTCTCATAATTTACTTTTACATTGGATTTTCTTAGGGATTTCTCAATATACTTTATATTATTTTTTGATTCTAAATTAAATGGTTCGTTTTCAAATTCAGAATAGGGTTTTGGAATAAATGGATTTACGCTTATTTCCACCTTTCTAAAATTCTTTTTGATGTTTTTGGATAATGTTATTATCTCTTCAATATCCTCTTTGGTTTCAGTTGGTAGTCCAACCATATAGTATAATTTTATCTTATCAATTTTGTTATTTTTTGCAATATCCAAAGCATTTGAAATATCTTCATAAGATATGTCCTTTTTTATATATTCTCTTAATCTCTCGCTTCCTGCTTCGGGTGCTATTGTAAGGGTTTTGAGATTGAGTATTTTTAGGAGCTCATCTTTTATAGTATCTGCCCTTAACGATGATGGAGATATTGAAATATTTTCATTCTTTTCTTTAATGTATTGGCATAACTCAATTATATGTTTATAATCTCCAACAGATGGGGATATTAACGCAATTTTATTTGTTTTTGTATGCTTTAAACCTTCATCTACAAGATACTTTAAGTCATCAAGTTTTCTAAATCTCGGCGGGTAATATATGCTTTTTGCCATACAAAATTTGCATCTTCTCGGGCATCCCCTACCTATTTCAAGCAAAAAGGCATTCCCATAAGCACCAGATGGATGAGTAAATTGGTTTGTTGGATAATCCTCTGTGGTTATTTTTTTTGGGTAAATTCGCTTTATCCTTCTAAAATCTTCTTTATTTACCCCATCAAATTTTGGATAATATACTCCATCCAAATCAGTTTTTCCATGTATGAGCTCATGCATAATATTCGTGCCTTCAATTTCACCAATTACAAAGGCATCAAAAAAATTGGCTAATGGTAAAGGATTTGCCATTGCACAGGGACCGCCACCTATAAAAATAGCATTTGGGTTGTTTTGTCTTAATTTAGTTATTATATTGACCACATTAAAATAATCGTTTTCATATTGGAGTGTGATAATTATGGCGTTGTTATTCCTTATCTCTTCGTAATTTTCAATAAAATACATATTGCAATTTATATCGTGGTATTTATTTAAATGATAATATAAGATATGCATAGCTAAGCAGGATATGCCCCCTTTAAATTTGTTTGGATAAATTAGAGCTACATTTTTCATAAATACCACAAATTAATCACTCACCTAAATAATTAGAATAAATTATATAATATATATAAAATTATAAATTAATAAAATTATATAAAAAATATAAAAATAAATTTAGAATTTAAATTATAAAATTATAAATTCAATAATATTGTTATATCATTAAAAAAAGCGGTGTCAGCTCGCCCATCTTTCATCATAAATCAGAAGCTACTCCGGTCATCATCCACCAAAAGTATATTATAAAATACTGATATATATAGTTATTGAATAATAAAATAAAATTTTATAATAATTAATAATTAGGTGTAATATTAGGTGAGCTCGTGAATACTAATAGGGATAATAGAAATAAAAGTAATAAAAATAATATAAAAAATATTATGGATGAATTAGATATTATAAAAACGATATTTAGCAACATAAAATATACAGGAAATGCTGTAAAATCTATTGGAGATGATTGTGCAGTTTTTAAATTGGGAAATCAGTATTTAACAATTACAACAGACATGATGTTTAAATCTACACATTTTCCAGAGATTTTAACTCCATTTCAAATTGGTATGAGAGTAATTACGGCGAATGTATCAGATATAGCTGCAATGTGTGCTAAACCTTTGGGAATTGTGGTTTCAATGGGTTTTGATTATCCAAAAAAGGCATTTATAGAAGAACTTATAAGAGGGATGGATTTTATAGCAAAGGAATATGAATGTCCTATTGTTGGGGGGGATACAAACAAATCAAAGGAGCTCACCTTGTGTGGAACTGCCTTTGGGATTACGGATAACCCAGTATATAGGGAAAATGGAGAAATTGGGGATGATATAGTAATTACAAATAATATTGGAAGGGTTTATTGCGGGTTTAAAATACTTGAAATGAAAAATAAAGGAATAATCAATAAAAATACTTTTAAAAATCTTTTAAATGAATATCCGAGCATTGTAAAAAAATTAACTGAACCTAAGGCAAGAGTTAAAGAGGGAGTGGCTATAAATAAATACATCACTTCCTGCTGTGATATATCGGATGGTCTTGGAAAGGATTTAAAATATATGGGAAACTTTGAAATATCTTCAAAAAAACTTTTAAATGCTGTTCCAAAGGATGTGGTAGAATTTTGCACTAAATTTGATTTAAATCCAGTAGATGTAGCTTTAAATAGTGGTGAAGAATGGGAGCTCCTATTCACAACAAAAAGATATAATAATGTCGAGGAGGAGCTCAGCAAGTTAGGCACTAAATCAATAAAAATAGGAAAAATTATAGATAATGGATGTTATATAGATGGTAATACATTTAAATTTGGAGGGTATGTTCATAGGTGGTCTAAATAACAAATTCAAAAAATAATATTAAATTTCTTATTAAGTATTTTCTATTTTGTATTATTCTATTTTTAATTTTAAGACCTTTTGGGGATAAATTAATAAACCTTGTGGCATATCAAAGTTATTTGATTTTAAATTTATTCACAAATGCTTCATATAATGGGTGCTATATTTATTTAAATAACCTAAAAATAGAAATAATAGGAGCATGCACAGGTTTAGAATTGATTGCGGTGTATTTGGCATCGGTATTAATATTATCGAGAAATATAAAAGAAGTGATTGTTGGACTTTCATTGTCGCCATTTGTTTATTTCGGAAATATTTTAAGAATAGTGTTGATAGGAATTTTTGGGATGTTATTCGTTGATAAATTACATATTATACATGATATTGTTGGATATATAACATTTCCAACAGTGGCTATAATTGCATTATTGATTTATTTAAAAATACTTAATAAAATGAGGGAAAATGATGATAGCAGAAGGAAAAGTAGAAGAAAGAAAAATAATTGAAACACAGTATATTAGGGTAAATACATTAAAAACCACTCCAAAAGAGTTAAAAGATAGGCTGAAAAATAAAGAGGTGAAGTTGGAAGATACATTTTTAGATTATATGTTTAAAGTTAAAGGAGCTCCTTTTTCAATGGGTGCTACACCAGAATATCTCTTTGGATATTATTATCTGCAAAGTATATCATCCACAATTCCAGCATTGGTGCTGAATCCTTACGAAAATGATGTTGTTCTTGATATGTGTTCAGCTCCTGGTGGAAAAACAACTCATTTATCTCAATTAATGAATAACAAAGGGGTTATAATAGCGAATGAGATAAATAGGAAAAGAATGAGAAGTTTAAAATCCAATATTTACAGAATGGGCATTGTAAATACTATACTATTAAATATGGATGCATTGAGGTTAAAAAAATTTAATATGCTATTTGATAAAATATTGTTGGATGCTCCATGCACGGGAAATCCAATAAAAGATAAAAATAGGGTAGTTAGTAAAAGAGATATAAGATATTGTGCTCTTAGGCAGAAAAATATGTTAAATGTTGGTATCGATATGTTAAAAGAGGGCGGGGAGATTGTATATAGCACCTGCTCACCTGAGATTGAAGAAAATGAGGAAGTAATTGAATATATATTAAATACTCGAAGAGATGTTGAATTAATTGATATTGGAGAATTTAAGGATAATTTAAAAGGTATAAATGTTATTGATGGAGAATTAAACGGAACTTTAAAGGTAATTCCCCCAGATGAGCCGTTTTTTATTGCAAAATTAAGAAAAATATAATAAAATAATAGATAGAAAAAGAGTAAAAATAAGTAATAATAAAATAAATAAAATGAAATAAATAATAATAAAAAATGACACTAAAAGAAATAATAATAATTAAGAAAATGGGAAAATATGGACAATATGGACAACGATATTGTTATCATAGATGGCAGTTATTTAGAAGGGGGAGGTCAAATCGTTAGAACAGCGGTTTCACTATCTGCAATAACACAAAAACCTGTTAGAATAATAAATATAAGAAAAAAACGGAAAAATAGAGGGCTTGCTCATCAACATGTGGCATGCATTAAGGCAGTTAAAAAACTGTGCAATGCTGAGGTAGATGGTCTTTATGTGAGCTCTGAAACTTTGGAGTTTTATCCAAATAAGGTAGTTTCAAAGGATTTTAAGATAGATGTTGAAACAGCGGGTAGTGTTTCATTGGTAATACAGACACTTTTACCTTTGGCTCTTGTAATAGATAAGCCTGTAAATGTAATTATAAAAGGTGGAACCAATGTAAAAAATGCTCCACCAATAGATTATGTTAAAAATATTACCTTAGATATATTGAGTAAAATGGGATATTGTGGTAATGTCGATATAATTAAAAGGGGATTCTATCCAGAAGGAGGAGGGGAGGTTAAATTAAAAATAAGGCCATCGACATTAAAACCTGTGGATTTAGTGGAGCTCACCAATAATAAGTATGTTGAAGGCATAGTTTTTAACCAGAATTTAGATGAAAGTATTTCAAAGAGAATTAGAAAATCTGCAACAGATGTGCTTATGAAAAACGGCTATATGGCAAATATAAAAATAGAAAACACAAAAGGCATATCCACGGGTGTTGGGATATTTTTAAAATGTGGAACAGTAGGAGCTCAGTGTTTAGGTGAAAGGGGTTTAAGGTCTGAAATGGTTGGAAAAATTGCAGTGGAAAATTTATTAAGTGAAATAAAAACAGGCATGGCATTGGATAAATACATGGGAGACCAGATAATACCCTTTTTATATTATTCCAAATCCACTGTTGGAGTTTCTGAGATTACAAACCATACTTTGACAAACATATATGTGGTTGAAAGATTTTTGGATGTGAAATTTAATATCTCAAAATACTGCAAAAATAATTGCAACGGATATTTGATAAAATGCGATGAGAATAAGCAATAATTAGGGAATATTTTAAAAAATAATAATAATAATATAGTTAAAATAATTAATAATTAAATAATAATTATGAAGTAATGGTGGAAACATGTTTGAATACTTTGAAACTATGGCAGATATGGGTATTATTGCCCGAGGAGATACACTTGAAGAGGCGTTTAAGGAATCTGCAAAAGCATTATCTAACCTGATGGTAAATCTAAATACCGTTGAAAAGAAAATTAAAAGGAAAATCGAAGTAAATTCCGAGGATTTATACAGTTTGTTATATGATTTTTTAACGGAGCTCCTAATAATAATGGATAGTGAGCAGTTGGTATTTTCAGATTTTGATATTAAAATATATAAAAAAGAAGGAAATAATAATGATAATGAACATGGCAAAGAACATGATAAATACAACTCAGAAAACGAAAAATATATTTTAAAATGTGTGGCTTATGGTGAAAAACTAAATAAAGAAAAACACGAAACTAAGGAAGAGGTAAAAGCCATAACATACCATAAAATGGAAATTAAAAAAGAAAATAACGAATATGTTATAAAATATATTGTAGATTTGTAATATTTAGATTTATAAAATTTAAAGATTTATAAAATTTTGGTGAGCTCATGTATATTACTCATCCATTTATTAAACCAAATACTATGGAATCAAGGATATATCAGCAGGTAATTGTTGCAAATGCTTTAAAAAAGAATACATTGTGTGTTTTAGGAACTGGTCTTGGAAAAACTGCAATTGCAACATTAACAATTGCTGGAATGCTGTCAAAAAAAGATGGAAAAGTATTAATTGTAGCTCCATCTCGTCCATTGGTGGAACAGCATTACAATAGTTTAAAGAACTTTTTAAACATCGATGAGGATAAAATAATAGTTTTAACTGGAAAAATAGCACCATCAAAAAGAAAAAAAATGTGGGAAGAAGGACAAATATTTATAGCTACGCCACAGATTGTGGAAAACGATATTGTAGCAAATAGGGTCAATACCAATGATTTTATGCTTCTTATCGCCGATGAAGCACATCATACAACAGGAAATCATTCTTATACATTCGTAGCATCGGTATTTAGAAATAAGGCTCATGTTCTTGGATTAACGGCTTCTCCGGGGTCAAATATTGATAAGATACTTGAAATATGTGAGAATTTGGGGATTGAACATGTGGAAATTAGAACATACGACGATGCAGATGTGAGGGATTATGTAAAAACCGTTAAATTGAGACCTGTAAAGGTGGAACTACCAAAGGAATATGAGGAATGTATTAATTTACTTAGAAGTGCTTTCAAAGAAAGGTTAAAAGTGCTTAGAGACAATAAAATAATTTATTCTACTAACATAAATAAATCGGAGCTCCTAATGCTTCAAAAGAAAATTATGACCATACCTGATAACTCAAAATATGAGCTCATAAAAATGGCTTCCGAAGCTATAAAACTTGATTATGCTATTGAAACTTTGGAATGTCAGGGAAAGGATGCATTTTTAAACTATTATGAAAGACTTGGAAGTCAAAATACAAAGTCTGCAAAGGCTGTTGTAAGGGATAGTAAGGTTTTAAAAGCGGTGTATAAATTAAGAACTTCTGAAATTGAACATCCTAAAATGAAAAAACTTGTTGAAATTGTTAATAGGATATTAAATAAAAAAGATGAAGATAAAAATCAAAATAAGAAAGAAAATAATAAGGAAAAAATAATCATATTTGCACAATATAGGGATACCGTTGATAAAATCGTAAAAACTCTTGAATCAAATGGCATAAATGCAATACCTTTTGTTGGGCAATCAAACAAAGATGGAAAAGGAATGTCTCAAAAGAAACAGGTTGAAGCTGTTGAAAAATTCAAAAATGACGATAATATAAATGTTTTAGTATCTACGAGCGTATCTGAGGAAGGTATTGACATAATAAGTGTAAATAATGTGATATTTTATGAGCCTGTGCCTTCTGAAATAAGGTTTATACAGAGGAGAGGTAGAGCTTCCAGAGGTGAAGGTGGAGAATGTATTATTTTAATTACTAAAAATAGTAGGGATGAGGGCTATTATTGGTCTGCAATAAATAAAGAAAGAAAGATGAAGAATATTTTAAAGGATATGCAAAATATATTGAATAAAAAACTTGAAGAAAAATACAGGGATAAATACATTGTTGAAGATAGAAATTCCCTTGATTACATAATAAACAGAGAAGATAATAAAGAAAGTGATAACGAAATTTATAAGGGAACCTATAAAGAAATTAACGAAGGAAATGAAATAAATGATAAAAAAGAAGTAAATAAAATAAATAAAAATATAAGTAAGAATGAGGGTATAAATAAAAATGAAAGTATAAATATAGAACCTAATACAGATATCAATACTCAAAAACCTATAAAAATAGTAGTGGATAATAGGGAAAAAATTGTAAGTAGGTATCTATTTGACAGAGCAGAGCTAACGTTTAAAAATCTTGAAAATGGGGATTACATAGTAAGCGATAGAGTAATTGTAGAGCGAAAAACTGCTGAGGATTTTGAGAGCTCTATAATAGATAAGAGATTATTCAAACAATTAACGGATTTAAAAAAGTATGAGAGACCAGTTTTAATCATTGAAGGTAATAATTATTTTAGGTTATCTGAAAAAATAGTAAATGGTGCAGTAATTTCCATAATACTCGATTTTAATATCCCTGTGGTATTTTCAAAGGATGCAGAAGATACTGCAAACATATTAATAAAGATGGCTGAAAGGGAGCAGTTAAGGTCTAAAAGAACAGTATCTATAAGAACAGGAAAAAAACCTATGTCATTGAGGGAAAGACAGAGATTTATAGTCGAAAGTTTTCCAGATGTTGGACCATTAACTGCTGAGAACTTACTTATGAAATTTGGCACTATTGAAAATATTGTGAATGCTCCCGAGGAGGAGCTCCGAGAGGTTGAAGGTATTGGGGAAATAATGGCGAAAAAGATAAAGTCAGTTTTAACTGAAAAATATGAAAAATAAAAAGTAAATATTAAAGTTATAAATATTTGGTGATATAATGGGGATTTTTAAATATTTTAAAAAGTATAATTTAGATAAATTTACTTTAAAAACTGTTCAAGGGGTTGTATGGGTGGCTTTGTTGTGGTTATCACTGATTATTGGCGATAAATTAAAATTTTTGTTTAATATTAATTCACCAGCTATTGCTTTAATAGGTTCTTTAATTGTAATAGTTTCAATATTTGGTTTGGGTATTTTATATATCAAAATTATTAAAAAATGCTATTCCAGTAATTCTTTTGATAAGGGTATGTTTTTAATAAATAAATGGGCATTATATCCGTTAAAATGGTATATATTTTGGATTTTAGTTTTTATGGGTATTTGTATGTTATTTCTCTTATATGATAATGGCATAATCACACTTCCAGAATATATAAATAATGTTCCTATGGGCAAAATTTTTATAGCGGGGGTTCTATCTCCAATTTTTGAATTAATACCAGTAAAAATAAATTTTTATGAAAATGGAGTAAGTATTGGGGGAAATAATTATAGCTACAAAAATATTGAGATTTTGGAAAAAGGAGATAAAAAGATAATAACGATAAACAATATTCCTTATATAATATTTGATAGAAATAAAGATATTAATTATACATTTGGATTAAATAATATAAATATATTGAGGTAAAAGATATGATTTGCATTCCTGTAATTGATAAAAATGTGGATGAGGCATTAAAAAGTGCAGAAAAAGCTTTAAAAGTTGCTGATATTGTGGAATTTAGGGTAGATATGTTAAAAAATGTAAATAAAGATGATATAATAAAAATGGCAAAATATCCATCAATTATTACAATAAGGGCAGATTGGGAAGGTGGAGCATATAGTGGAGATAATAACAAAAGAATAGAGTTATATAAAACTGCAATTGAAAATAGTGCTAAATTTATAGATGTTGAATTAAAAGAAGAAAAAAATAAAGAACTCGTTAAATTTAGAAATGATACAAATTCAAAAACTAAAATTATTATATCACATCATGATTTTGAAAAAACACCAGATTATGATGAGCTCCTAAAAATCGTTAAAAAAGAACTTGAAATTGGAGATATTGCAAAGTTTGCCACAATGGCTAAATCTAAAAAGGATGTTTTGAATATTTTAAAGATTGTAAATGAGTTCGAAGGCAAAATAATAGGCATAGGCATGGGTGAAGAGGGTAAATTAACGAGAATTTTAGGGGTAGATTTTGGCAGTATATTAACATTTTCATCCATGGAAGGTAGGAGCTCGGCACCTGGGCAGGTTGATGTAGTTAAGTTGAAGAAAATATGGGAGCTCTTAAAGTAAAGTATAGTTTATTTTTTATTATATAAAAATATTAAGTTATTATTTATTATATGTTATCCCTGTAAATATTACTTATTTTTTTATTATATTGATTATTTAATTTTTATTTTTTAAAATACCTTTAATCTATCCGTCGTAAATCACTAAAATTTTTAGTATAATTAATATATTTATATAAATAGAATTATAGAGATTTTTAAGAGATTTTTTATATATTGTGTTATTTTTAATCCTTCCTTGTAAATTTTTTAGATTTTAAAAAAATATCAATTTAATATCTTTTATATTCCTAAATACCTTTAAATTATCCGTCGTAAATCACCCTTAAAACTATATAAATAACAAAAATCAATGTGATTCGAGATTCGAAAAGTTTATATAGGGGTAATGCAAAGGTATTTTACATAAAATAAGAAAAATTTTGAACTGTTAAAAATCAGACCATTGATGGATGGAAATCGCAATAATGGAGCTCAGGCAGACATCTACCAATATGGTTAAAATCAGACCATTGATGGATGGAAATAAAAATTACCCCCTTGAAAAAAATATGCAAACATGCAAACCGAGTTAAAATCAGACCATTGATGGATGGAAATTGAAATACGCAGATACTCCTATTATTTGTATATCTCCGTTAAAATCAGACCATTGATGGATGGAAATTTGCCTTTTCTATCAGGGCCTCTATTTCTGTAAATTGTTAAAATCAGACCATTGATGGATGGAAATTGGAAGCCACAGCAAAATATGGGTTTGCTGGTAAAGTGTTAAAATCAGACCATTGATGGATGGAAATTAAAAATAGCAGGATATGATAAAAATAATGCACCCAATCGTTAAAATCAGACCATTGATGGATGGAAATCATTTATGGAGACGCCACAGAGCATAAAAATGAAAGCTGTTAAAATCAGACCATTGATGGATGGAAATTCAATTTTGATAATCAAGCAATACATATAAAGGTTAAAATCAGACCATTGATGGATGGAAATAATTATAATGAGGTTAGGGAAGAGGCTTATTCTCTTTGTTAAAATCAGACCATTGATGGATGGAAATCATACATTTTCGATAATAAAACAAGTGGAACAGTAAAGTTAAAATCAGACCATTGATGGATGGAAATTTATTATAATTTAATAAGTGTAGGATGTGGTTTTCCAAGATAGTTAAAATCAGACCATTGATGGATGGAAATTATATTATAGAATGCCCTAATTCTATGCATTCTTTATCGTTAAAATCAGACCATTGATGGATGGAAATTGTTCTTTAAAGCGACTTCGCCCGATTCGTGGTATTGGGTTAAAATCAGACCATTGATGGATGGAAATCTTATCTATCGATTTAGATAAGGTTATTGGAAAAGTTAAAATCAGACCATTGATGGATGGAAATCTGTAAATGACTTTATAATCCCCGTGTGTTCCATAGCGTTAAAATCAGACCATTGATGGATGGAAATTAGTTAATAGTTAAGGGTTCTATCTATTGGAATATATTTCCGTTAAAATCAGACCATTGATGGATGGAAATAAAGAGGTATCTTTCAACTCAGGAAGTTCATTTGCAGGTTAAAATCAGACCATTGATGGATGGAAATAGAGATAAAACAGGATTAAATCCTTTTCTATACAAAAGTTAAAATCAGACCATTGATGGATGGAAATTTTAGGAATCCTGATGACTTTGCAGACGACTATGAAGTTAAAATCAGACCATTGATGGATGGAAATTATACTAATATCTTAAAAAAAGAATATAAATATATGTTAAAATCAGACCATTGATGGATGGAAATATACCATTTCGTTATTTTATACCGTCCTGCTGCTACCGTTAAAATCAGACCATTGATGGATGGAAATATGTGAGGAAATACGAAAAGAGGAATACGGCAAAATCAGTTAAAATCAGACCATTGATGGATGGAAATTCAAAAAGGGCAAAACATCATGGAAATGGAATTCAAAGTTAAAATCAGACCATTGATGGATGGAAATAACAGATAAAACGGTTGCGGTAAGAGAAATTGCAAAAATGTTAAAATCAGACCATTGATGGATGGAAATATAACATATCAATAGTAAATAATGAATTTTATAATGCGTTAAAATCAGACCATTGATGGATGGAAATTCTCTTAAAGCAGATAAAAACTCATCAGCAGGGATTTGTGTTAAAATCAGACCATTGATGGATGGAAATAAAGTAAAAACGGGGGCGTATTACATTTTACATCAAAGTTAAAATCAGACCATTGATGGATGGAAATTCTTTCATTTTTTTAGAGAGGGATGATAATACCATATCGTTAAAATCAGACCATTGATGGATGGAAATAAAAAGAGCTTTAAGGTATTTATACAGAAGTTTAAGAAAAATGTTAAAATCAGACCATTGATGGATGGAAATTTTTATAGTCAATATCTGAATTTATTAAGTCTTTTAACTGTTAAAATCAGACCATTGATGGATGGAAATTTTTTTACAAAGCACCAGTCTAAACAACATACGACCTAGTTAAAATCAGACCATTGATGGATGGAAATAAAAAGAGCTTTAAGGTATTTATACAGAAGTTTAAGAAAAATGTTAAAATCAGACCATTGATGGATGGAAATTTTTATAGTCAATATCTGAATTTATTAAGTCTTTTAACTGTTAAAATCAGACCATTGATGGATGGAAATTTTTTTACAAAGCACCAGTCTAAACAACATACGACCTAGTTAAAATCAGACCATTGATGGATGGAAATATTACACTCTATGACACTCGATGCGACATAGGAAACAGTTAAAATCAGACCATTGATGGATGGAAATCATATTTTAACATCTTTTATAGTTATATTCTTTTTGCGTTAGTTAAAATCAGACCATTGATGGATGGAAATATATACTGGGAAAATGTGGATGGTGTGTATTATATCGTTAAAATCAGACCATTGATGGATGGAAATCAAATATTTTAGTTTCAATACTTTCTGGTGGAATATGTTAAAATCAGACCATTGATGGATGGAAATTTCTTGCATCTTTGCTATACGAAAAAGAGCAAGAAAGTTAAAATCAGACCATTGATGGATGGAAATGAGATGGATATACCTATTCTATATATTTATATATTCTAAATAGTTAAAATCAGACCATTGATGGATGGAAATGTTTTTCATTAAGATAGTAAGAAACCTTGAAGGGTTAAAATCAGACCATTGATGGATGGAAATCTCAATAATGAGGTGGGGGTGTTTTGTGGAGATAAGTGTTTTGTTAAAATCAGACCATTGATGGATGGAAATAATGGTTCAAAGGTGTTTGATTTCTTTGATGATTTTAATGAAGTTAAAATCAGACCATTGATGGATGGAAATGGACATAAGAAGTTCTTTTCTTTCAATGATAAAATTTGTTAAAATCAGACCATTGATGGATGGAAATTATTTAGATACTATTTATTGAATACAAAACGAATAGTTAAAATCAGACCATTGATGGATGGAAATAACTTTTTTAACAATCCACATAACATAATGTCCATTGTTAAAATCAGACCATTGATGGATGGAAATGAAAATAATTGTGCCTAAAATCATTAAGCGCTTCATTTAGTTAAAATCAGACCATTGATGGATGGAAATACGTGTTCAAATATATTCTAAAATCCTCTTTCTATGAGTTAAAATCAGACCATTGATGGATGGAAATTTGATGGATGGCAATGATGAGGTTAATCCTCGGAGCCTGTTAAAATCAGACCATTGATGGATGGAAATAGATGGATATTTACTTACAAATGTGTTTTTTGAAAGTTAAAATCAGACCATTGATGGATGGAAATTGTCATTAAAGGAGCTTGTAGATAATAAGTTAATACGTTAAAATCAGACCATTGATGGATGGAAATTCATGTTTATTATATCTTCTTTTACATAATCGTAGAGTTAAAATCAGACCATTGATGGATGGAAATTATCTTTTACTATATTATAATATATTATACAGCTGTGTAGTTAAAATCAGACCATTGATGGATGGAAATTGGAGGGCATATTAGATTTTGGTAGTTATTATATTATGTTAAAATCAGACCATTGATGGATGGAAATTTTTTTAATATTTTCATTTTCTTCAACCTCTTTTTTAGTGTTAAAATCAGACCATTGATGGATGGAAATGTTTGTTCATTAGTCCCATCCGTGACCTTTAAGTATAAAGTTAAAATCAGACCATTGATGGATGGAAATTAATAATATGTTTTTTTTCCTCTCTTTCAGTTATGTGGTTAAAATCAGACCATTGATGGATGGAAATAAACAGACTGAAAAGATTGCAAATATTATTAATGAGTTAAAATCAGACCATTGATGGATGGAAATCATTTTATATTAACAACATTGGCATTATTGATGATAGGTTAAAATCAGACCATTGATGGATGGAAATCAACATGAGGCGGTTAATAATTTTATAAACACATATAGTTAAAATCAGACCATTGATGGATGGAAATTTAATATATCATCATTTATATTCTTTCTTTTTTGCCCGATATGCGTTAAAATCAGACCATTGATGGATGGAAATGGCAACAAGATAGATTTCTCAAACAATTTTACAAACGTTAAAATCAGACCATTGATGGATGGAAATTCATATTATATAAGATACCCCTCAATGTTGTGGATAGTTAAAATCAGACCATTGATGGATGGAAACTTAAATGTAAGTAAATTTAATGTTAAAATTGATTATAGTTAAAATCAGACCATTGATGGATGGAAACTATAATTTTATTTAAAAAATATAATAAAATTAAAAAGTTAAAATCAGACCATTGATGGATGGAAATATTTATTTGTGATTAATAATTATAAAAAAAGATAGAGAATAAGGGGAGCATATGGAAAAATCTGAACGAAACAAAATTTAGAACTAATTTCTAAAGGCGATAGGATTAATATTAATTATGATATTTCGAAGTACCTGCAGACGAAATTGTTTTTATCAACTATCAGCTAAAAATCAAAAAATCAATATTAAACTATAGGTCTCATTTAATTGGCGTGTTAAGAGTCGTAGATAATAAAAAGAAAATCTTTGATATTACAATAGAAGATATTCCTCTACAAAACTTCGAAAAACCTCTTTATGAAATAAAGAAAGAGCTGGAGAATATAACCGGCAAAAACTGGCAGATAATACAACCTACCCATGAGATAATAATAAAGAGAACAGACATTAATGAAAATGAATTTCTGGGTAATTTAGTAAAAAATACAAATATAGCAGAAAAAACAGATAGTCCCAATTTAAGGAGAAGTTCAGAAAGTGAAATGACAGATAGTTTATTACAAACATTGCAGGAAGTGTCTTCAAATTCTACTGTACAAAAGGGAGTAATATATTTTATACTTGGAATTATTGCCATTGTAATAATTTACTCATTGGCTGAAAAAATTATCATAGTCATGTTACTAATCTTGACAATATATGCACTCATCAAATACTTGCAAGATGAAAGTTCAAGAACTTCAAAACGGAAAAGATAATTTCATTTTTGACCGTCTCCATTTTACCATGGATATATTGCAAATGGGATTGGTTAAAATCAGACCATTGATGGATGGAAATTATCTTGTATTACCATTCCAAACAAGGTTTTCAGAGTTAAAATCAGACCATTGATGGATGGAAATATAATATATAAAAAAGTGATTAATTAATTTAATTTTTATATTAAACCTTCATGACCTGTGATAATCTTCTTTTTTAAACTTTTTATTTTTTTTAGAGTATTCAGAGCGAGCTCCTCATCAATATTTAACTTTGGTTCAATATCTTTTAAAATGTTATCTTTCAAGGGAGAAGCATCGCCAACAACTATATAATCCTCATATATCACTGAAATACTATCCTCTGTATGCCCAGGGGTTTCTATAATTTTTATTTCATCATCATCGAGCTCCTTATAATTGTAATATGTAATGATTTTTGCATTTTTAAATAAATCGTTATTTTCCACATGGTCCCAATGGTCATGGGTATTTATAACTATATCAATATCTTCTGGTGTTAATCCTAATTTGTTTAGTTCTTTTATAATTAAATTCCTTTTATCCCTTGTAGCAGTATCTACTATTATATTGTGCTTCTTTGTTTTTATAAATGTTACAGAAGAAGAAGCCTTTGTTACTTTATTGCCATCTCTTACTAATATTCCATCGTAAAGGACTTTTATCATATTATCACCATATTTACAATACATAATATTTTTACATAATTTTATATGATTTAAATTTATTTATAAGTATATATATGTAAATATATAATTTAATTTAATATTATCAAAACCTATAAAAAATATTATCAAACATAGTTATTATGGTTTAGGTATAATAAAAATCTAAGGTGAAAAAATGGTAAGTGTAAATCTAAAAGCCCTGCCAATTGTTGAGGAAATGATTAATAAAAAAAGAGATTTAAATATTGATGTAATAAAACTTGAAAATGGAGCAACTGTTCTTGACTGTGGAGTTAATGTAAGCGGTAGTTTTGAAGCAGGAAAAGCCTATACAAAAGTATGTTTGGGTGGATTGGCACATGTTGGAGTTAGCATAAATGGAACATTAAATGACGAGTTGGTATTGCCTTGTGTTAAGATAAAAACTGCTCATCCAGCAATAGCAACATTAGGAGCTCAGAAAGCTGGGTGGAGTATTAAAGTTGGTAAATATTTTGCCATGGGTTCAGGTCCTGCAAGAGCTCTTGCAAAAATGCCTAAGGCTACTTATGAAGAGATAGGATATGAAGATGATGCAGATATTGCTATATTATGTTTAGAATCATCAAAACTTCCAAATGAAGAAGTTGCAGAGTATGTTGCTGAAAAATGTGGTGTTAAGACCGAAAATGTATATATGTTGGTAGCTCCAACAGCATCCTTGGTAGGTTCAATACAAATCAGCGGTAGAGTTGTAGAAAATGGAACTTATAAAATGCTTGAATTCCTTCATTTCGATGTAAATAAGGTTAAATTTGCAGCAGGAATTGCCCCAGTTGCACCAATTGTTGGTGATGATTTGGTTATGATGGGAGCTACAAACGACATGGTTTTATACGGTGGAAGAACATACTATTATATAGAAAGTGATGAAAACGATGATATTGAAGCTTTATGTAAAGCATTACCTTCCTGCTCATCATCAGACTATGGAAAACCATTTTTAGAGACCTTTAAAGCTGCAAACTACGATTTCTATAAAATAGACAAAGGTATGTTTGCACCAGCTATTGTTGTAATAAATGACATGAGAACAGGAAAACTTATGAGCTCAGGCAAAACTCATATAGAAGTAATTAAAAAATCATTAGGTTATAAAGAATTATAATTAAGAAATTATTATATTATATAAAAATAGTAGATAATTATAGTAAAATAATAAAATAGAATAATAAAAAATCTTTTTTAATTTTTTAATTTTAAATTATTTTTCATCACCTAATGGAACAATATTTTTCTCTTCAAATCTTATAAATTCTTCCCAATACTTTTTGCATTCACACTCACTATTCAGAGCTCCTTCAATTAGTGATAAATCCTGTGTAATTGTAAAATCATTGAGTATCTCTTTTAATTTATAGTTGCATTCACAACCTATTTTATTATGAGCTCCTCTACTTGATGGTATTCCTGCTGTATCACACATGATAAGTTTGTCTAAATTTTGAGATTTCACTTCTTTTAGTATTTCCAAAACACTCCATAAAAATGGTGGTCTATATTGATTTTTTTTCCATAAAACTTCTGTTAATGTTCCTTTATGGATAGTGGCTGGACAGTAGGATATCCTACTAACCCCCATATTTATACACTCATTTGCAGAATGTATTGAATCAATTATAGCCTGTTTTTCAGTGATGAATAGTGGTTTTATTAATAAATATGCTTTTATTCCTACATTATATTTTTTGGCAGTTTCTATTGCCTTTTTAATATCATCTATTGACACGCCCTTATGAATCGATGTATTCCTTATTTTCTCATTTAAGGTTTCTATCCCTGTTCCTATTTCTACATTTATATTATTATCCACATAATCTCGTATTATTTTTAAGTTATAGTCATTTATAAACTCAGGTCTTGATTCAACAGCTATCTCTTTAATAGGGAGCTCATTTAGTTTTTTAAATATATGTTCCTTGGCATCTTTTGGAACCTCAAATTCATCTAAAAAACTACCAGATGTAAATAATTTTATGGAATATTTTTCTGGATTTTTTAATATTTCTTCCCTATATTTATTTAAAGCATACTCAAATTGATTTATGATGTTCTCAGCACTTATTTTTATAGGCGAGCTATCCATTAAATAGCTACACATCGTGCATCCGCCACTTTCGTATGCCCATCTACAACCAACAGTTCTCAATATAATTGTTATGCTTTTTCCAATGGATTTATCCAAAAATACATCGTCTTGAATCCATGTTGCTATTGGCATGTTTGGATTTTTCTTTTTTCTCCTTTTTAAATATTTATTTCTTAATTTTTTTAAATAAGATTCCATTTTATCGCCAAATTTTTTAATATTATATTATATATGGAAAGTAAGTATTTATTAATCATTATTATAACATAAAATTCAATAAATAATAAATCAATAATAATAAATAAATTAAAATATATAAAATAAATACGATTATATGTTAAATTTTATAAAAACATAAGTTATATATACCAATAATATTTTATATTGTAGCTATTAAATATAAATAGATATGTTTTATAAGAAGGCATAATATAAATTTTTGAAGGTGAGGGAATGAACATATCCGGAGCTCAGGGGAAAACATTGACTTCTGAATACAAAGATGGAATAGTTACATTAACATTAACTAATGAAGATAATGAAGAGATAGAATCTGTAAATATGGATAAAGAGACTACTTCATTGTTGATTGCCCTTTTAAACAGTGGTGTAATAACCGCAGAAAATATAAACAAAAAATTCAAAAGAGAAGGCATAAAATTACAGAAAATACAAGATGTAGGAACTTGTTTTGCTAATGAAGGTAGCAGAATCTCAATAGCAATACTTCCAGCAGATGAAAAAAGAACAGCATCGATATTGGTAGGATTCCATAGAGAAGATAAGCACTCGTCAATAATTGTAAAACCAAAGAGAGCCGCTTATTTAAGCATGATATTGACAAAAATTATTATTTCAAATATTGAATAAAAAATTATTTTTCTTTTTTAGAATTTTATTATTTATTTAGTTTTATTTATTAGTAGTTCTATTTATTATTTTATTATTTAGCATTATTACTTGTTTTTATTTATTTTAATTTATTTTATTTCTTTCATTGTCCTATCTTTGTTAATTTTATTTTCTATTTTCCGATATAATTACATATTTTTAACAATATAATCTAAAAATTTAAATTTATAATATTAATTAGTTTAATAATAATGTTTATATAATCTAATAGATAATATTAAAATAATAGCATGGTTGGTGATTTTTATGCTCGGTGTTTGCATGCGTTCAAAATTGGGGAAAATTCCCTGCATTTCTATCGGAAATTTGGTTCAAAATCGATATATGACTTTTAAGCATATTGATTGGGGACTTCATTATTACCCAAAGATAATAAAAAACAAATCTATTATAGGATTTCATGCACCAATAGTTAATTTAGGGGATAAAAAAGATAAATCTAAAACCTGTTTAATGACTTTAAAAAATATAATTGATGAAATAAAAGGATACAATTATTTGACAATCCATTTGCATAATGGAAAGGAACCAGATAAAGATACTTTAATAAATAATCTTTCAGAAATAAGCGATTATGCAAAAAAGAACAATATAAAATTATGTATTGAAAATTTAAGAAAAGGATTTTCATCAAATCCAAATAATGTAATTGAAATGGTCGATATTTGCAACTGCAATATAACCTTTGATATAGGCCATACTGATTACAAATATAGGGATGAATTTATCGATATATTTTCCAACAGGATATATAATGTCCATGTGTATGAGCTTGAAAAGGATAAGATTGGACATATTGCACCAAATAATTTGGATAATTTAAGATCTGTTTTGGATAAATTATTAGATAATAAATGCGATTTTTGGCTTATTGAACTTATGAAACTAAATGAAATTATATATACAAAAAATCTTTTGGAAGATTATTTGGATAATCATAAATAATGAAAAGATTAACTTAAAAATAATTATATTAAAATGCTTTAAAATTAAAAAATAAGATAATATTATAATTAAAATAAAAATTAAACTAAAAAATAAAATAATGATAAAAATAATAGCAAAATAAGAATATTAAAAAATAAATAACGGTGAAATCTTGAATATAATTAGTAATTATACATGTATGGATAATGGTAATTTTATCGATTTCAAAAAATCATTTAAAAAAACAAATCTTTCAAAAGAAACTATGGATATAATTAATAATAAAGGCATAAATTTGGAAAATATAACAATTGGGGAATTTTCAGGGAGGGATAGTGCCGCAGCAATAATAAAAGCCATGGAAAGTGAGGAAATAAATGTTGTTCTTCCAATAGTGGCATTTACTGGAACAGATTATGGGGATATAAACATATTTTATAAAAATTGGGAGATTTTAAACAGGAGAATTAATCAGATATATAAAAATAAAACTCTTTTACCGCTTCATTTTATGTTTGAACCAAAATTATGGAATGCCCTTAATGGTAGATTTGCAGTAGAGATACTAAAAAAATATAATTATTATACGCCATGTATTGGATGTCATGCTTATCTAAGAATTATAAGAATACCACTTGCAAAACAGTTAAGCGGGAAAATAATAAGTGGTGAAAGAATTCATCACAATAATGATTTTAAAATCGACCAGTTCAAAGAAGTTTTAGAGATATATCATAAATTATGCAATGATTTTGATGTAGAGCTCCTATTATCTGTAAAGGATATATTGGACGGAGATAGGGTAAAAGAGATTATAGGCTACAAATGGGAGCAGGGCAAAAATCAATTCTCATGCGTATTCAGCGGAAATTACCGAGATAAGGATGGCAAAGTTATCTTTGATAAAGAAAACATATTAAGTATATTAAATGAATTTACATATCCATCATCGGTTGAAATTATAAAAAAAGGCTATGAAGGGGATTTTAGATATATTGAGATTGTAAAAAACTTTATTTAAAATTTTAGAAATTTTTTAATTTTGGTGATGTCATGAGAACTATATTAATATTACTCGATGGGTTGGGCGATAGGAGCTCGGAAGTTTTAGGCGGAAAAACACCACTTGAATATTCCAAAACTCCAAACTTGGATAAACTTGCAGAAAAAGGCATGAGTGGACTTATGGTTCCATATAAGGAAGGTATTCCATTGGGAACTGAGGTTGCCCATTTTTTACTATGGGGGTATTCTCTTAATGACTTTCCTGGAAGGGGAGTTATTGAGGCACTTGGGGAAGATATGGAGATGGAGGATAGTGCCATCTATTTAAGGGCATCCCTTGGATTTGTAAAATCTGATGAAAAAGGCTATTATGTGGTAGATAGAAGAACAAAAGATATACCAACGGATGAGATAAATAAATTAGTAGATGCACTACCAAATCTTGTTGATGGATATGAATTTGAATTAAAATATTCTTATGGTGTGCATTTTATATTAAAGATAAAAGAAGAAAATGGATGGATTTCTGATAGAATTTCTGATTCTGACCCATTTTATAAAGATAGGCATGTGATGAAAGTACTGCCTGTAAATGAATTGTGTAAAAATGACATGGAATATAGAAAAGCAGAAAGCACATGCAATGCATTAAATAAATATCTCCTAAAATGTCATAAAATCCTTGAAAACCATGAAATAAATATTAAAAGAAGGAGAAAACAAAAACAACCTGCAAACTTTCTTTTAACAAAATGGGCTGGAAAATATAAGGATATTACTTCATTTAAAGAAAAATGGGGCATGAAGGGAATTATTATAGCAAATAGTGCTGTTTTTAAAGGACTTTCTAAACTTTTGAAAATGGATTATATGGCTATTGGAGACTTTGAAACTGCAATAAATACTGGAATAAAGTTAATGGATTATGATTTTGTCCATATTCATACAAAAGAAACAGATGAAGCTGCCCACACAAAAAATCCTATGAATAAGGTTAAAGTAATTGAAAAAATTGATAAATATTTAACCCCACTATTAGATATTAATTTGGATGAAAATTTGATAGTAATCACAGCCGACCACTCTACACCTTCTGTTGGGGGGCTTATTCATTCTGGGGAAAGCGTTCCTATTATGGTTGTTGGAAAAAATGTTCGATTTGATGAGGTTAATAAATTTAACGAAATAGCATGTTCAAAAGGTCATTTAAGGATATTTTCAAAAGATTTAATGAATGTTATTTTGAACTATACTGACAGAGCTCTGCTCTATGGTTTGAGAAGTGGGAGCTCCCTTTTAAGATATATTCCAAATGATGATGATATTGAGCATTTAAAAGATAATATGTGAAAAAATGCCAAATTCTTATGCCCATTTGGTTTTTGGAAAATTATTTTTGGAGGTATTGGGAAAAAATAAACATAAAATCAAAAACATCGATTTAGATAACTTTTATTTTGGTTGTATAATTCCAGATATAAATCACATATCAAATATAGAAAGAAGAATTACGCATTTTTATGATGCCAATATCTTCGAATTCTTTGAACCAAAAAGTAGGGTAGAATATTCCTTTTAATTATTTTGAAAAATATATTTTAAATGGTAATTGTGATTTACTAAAAAAATTAAATATAAGCAAAAAATTATGTGAGGAATGGAAAAAAAGATGCATAAAAGGTGAAATTAAATCTAAAAATAAAAATAACACCTATAAAAAACTTATAGAAGAATTTTTAAATCTTATAGTTTATTTTTAAAATAGCTTCTTTTTTGATATTAAATAAAACTTCATTTTTTTTAAATCTTTTTTATTGTGGATTTCAGAAATTATATGTCATCGATATATGGTTATTTACATTATATGGCTATGTCAAATTATAACAAAAATTATATATATAAAAAAGAGCTTATTTATATTGTAAATAATTTGACAATAAATAAAAATTAAAAATTAAAAAGGAGGGGAATAATATGAAAAATGAAGTCTTTGTAGGAGAAGGAATGAAGTATGTTAAGGAGGATTGTCCAGACTTATATGATGCCATTGTTAAATTAAACGATGCAGTATATACTGGGAGGGTATTGGATTATAAAACCCAAAAATTAATGGCAATTGGTATTGCAGCAGCAAGTGGAGATACAAATGCTACTGAAAAGCAGATGAGAAGTGGAATGGCTGAGCTCGGTATAACAAAAGATGAGATATGCGATGTATTGAGGGTAGTATTATTAACATCAGGTATGCCACCATTTACAAAGGCCATGAAAATATTATACGAATTATAACCTTATTTTTTAATTATTTGACGAAATTCGAACGATTAAATATTTATTTAGTAAAGCACATAATAAATAATTAGTCAGTTGGAATTAAAACTATATTAGAACTATATTAATCCATAATGGAGGGAACAGTATGAGTTGCATTGATGCAAAAACTATGGTGGAAGGAACTGATTTTGAGAAAAAACACACACCAATGATTGAGTGCAAGGACACAGTAAAGGCAGGAGAAATTTTTGAGGTCAAAATCCACACCGCAGGAGTTGAACATCCAATGGAGGATGGACATTTTATTCAATTCATAGGACTTAGAATGGGAGACTTACCTTTGGCAAGAGTAGATTTAACGCAGTATGCTAAACCAGAGGTGGTATTTTACATAAAAGCACCATCAGAAGGTCATGAAGGTAGTGTAATGAAATTAACCTCCTATATGTATTGTAATTTACATGGTATTTGGAAATATGAAAAAGAAATAAAAATAGAATAAAAATGAAATATAAACTAAAATAAAATAAAATCGGTGATACTATCTGCTAAAAATCAAGAGATTTTTAGACTAATATCGCCTAAAAATAAAAATTGGTGATACTATGGCGAAATACAAATGTATGTGTGGATGGATATACGATGAGGACAAGGGAGAACCTTCTCAAAATATAGCGCCTGGAACAAAATTTGAGGACTTACCCAATACATTTAAATGCCCACAGTGTGGCTTACCAAAAAGTGCATTTAAAAAGCTCTAAATTTTAAATAAAATGGTGAAAATATGTTGATTGAAGTAATTACCTCTCCTCAATGTCCTCACTGTCCCGCAGCTAAAAGGGTAGTTGAAGAAGTTGTAAAAAAGGTAAGTTGTGATGATATCGAAGTAAAATATATAGATGCAACAGAAGACGAAGGAACTGTGAAAAAATACAATATAATGGCGGTTCCAACTATCGTTATAGATGAAGAGGTAGCATTTATAGGGGCTCCTTCAAGTGAAGAGTTGGAAAAATATCTAAGAGAAAAATTAAATAGGTGAATATACCTATGATTAAAGACAATATCCTCAAAGCTTTAAATGAACAGATAAATAAAGAGTTCTTTTCGGCATATCTGTATTTATCCATGTCTGCTTATGCAGAATCCATAGGATTGAAGGGATTTGCCCAGTGGCTTAAAGTCCAATATCAAGAGGAGCTCGACCATGCCATGAAATTTTATAACTATGTTATAGAAAGGGGAGGTAAAATAGAATTGGAGGCCATAGATAAGCCAAAAAATGAATGGTCATCAATATTGGAAGTTTTTGAAGATGGATATAAACATGAGCAGTTTATTTCAGAATCTATCAATAACATAATGGATTTAGCAGTTTCTGAAAAGGATTATGCTACAATAAACATGCTTCAATGGTTTATAGATGAGCAGGTTGAGGAGGAATCTTCATTTTTGGAAATTGTGGATAAATTAAAGTTATTAGATGGGGACAGAAGAGGTCTGTTTATGATTGATAAAGATTTGGGACAAAGGGTTTATATTCCATTAATTGCTCAAAATCAATAAATTGGTGAAAATATGACTTGGTGGAAATGTTCCAACTGTGGATATGTATTTGAGGCTGAAAAACCGCCTGAAAAATGTCCAAATTGCGGTGAAAAATGTACTTTTTATGATGTAACCTGTTATACTCCTGAATGTGGATGTAAAGGTTATGACCCAAAATTAGTTGGAAGGCCTACAAATAAAGAGAGTAAGTTATAATTAATAATAAAGAAAATACAAAGAAAAGGAAGTAAATTATAATAAATCTAAATTAAATATTATATTAAAAAAATAAAAAAATATAGGAGGGAAATTATGTGCGAAGATGTATGTTTCATTGGAGAATCTAAAATGCCAGTAATAGGTGAGAAATTTCCTGAGGTAGAGGTTAAAACTACACAAGGAACTATAAAATTACCAGAACATTTTAAAGATAAGTGGTTTGTTTTATTCAGCCATCCTGCGGACTTCACCCCAGTTTGCACAACAGAGTTTGTGGCATTTCAAAAAAGATATGACCAATTCAGGGAGTTAAATGCTGAATTAATAGGATTAAGTATAGACCAGGTGTTCAGCCATTTAAAATGGATTGAATGGATAAAAGATAATTTAGATGTTGATATTGAATTCCCTGTAATAGCTGACGATAGGGGAGAATTGGCTGAAATATTAGGTATGGTAAGTCCATATAAAGGAAATAATACAGTTAGGGCAGTATTTGTTGTAGATGATAAGGGAGTTATTAGAGCAATATTGTATTATCCACAGGAAACTGGAAGAAATATAGATGAAATAATAAGACTTGTTAAAGCACTTCAAACTTCCGATAAAGGAGTAGCACTTCCAGCCAACTGGCCTAACAATGATATATTTGAGGATAAGGTAATAGTTCCACCTGCTTCCACAGTTGAAGAAATGAATAGTAGAAAAGAAGCAGCTAAAAGAGGAGAAATAGAATGCCTTGATTGGTGGCTTTGCTGTAAGAAGTTAGAATAAATTATAATAATAAAATATAAATTTTTCTTTTATTTTTGGTAATAACTGTTTAATAAAAATAATAGTAGTTTTAATATTTATATCAATTTTTAATTAATAATTATTGCAAATAACCGCTAAATTAGGAGAGATATTATGAAAGAAACCATTACAAATTTGATAAAGGCATATATCGGGGAAAGTTTGGCTAGAAATAGATATACATGCTATGCCAAGATAGCAAAAAGTGAAGGATATGAACAGATTTCGGAAATATTTCTATTAACCGCAGAAAATGAAAGAGAACATGGTAAATGGCTGTTTTATTTAATCACTGAATTAAAAAAGAAATATAATATCGGTGGAGATTCTTTAAAAGTAGATGATATTGAAGTTCCAGTTGTTTTAGGGAATACTGCTGAAAATTTGAAGGCATCTATTGAAGGGGAACATTACGAAAATACTGAAATGTATCCTACATTTGCTGAAATAGCAGAAAAAGAAGGATTAAACGATATTGCAGAACGGCTGAGAGCTATTGCAATTGCAGAGAAGCATCATGAGGAAAGATTCAAAAAATTATTAAAAGAAATTGAAAATGAAGCAGTATTTAAGAAAAATAAAGAAGTTGAGTGGGTATGTAGGAAATGTGGGTATGTTCATGTTGGAGAAGAGCCACCAAAAGAATGTCCATCATGCAGTCATCCAACCAAATATTTTGAAATATTATGTGAAAAATATTAGATTTAATAAAAGTTTAATAAGATATTATGGGGCTATAATATGAAAAATGCGTTTTTAATATTTTCTTATATGCACAATAATAAACCGAATATGGCAGTAATGATGCATGTATTGCTATTTGCTAAGGAGATGAATGAGAAGGGGGATAATGTGAAAATAATATTTGAAGGGGAAGGAGTTAATTGGGCTAAGGACTTACTAAATGAAGACCATCCATTGTCAAACCATGCTAAACCACTACTAAATAATTTTGTAGTTTGCGAAGCTTGTGCAAACATGTTTGGTGTATTGGATGATATAAAAGGCAAACTAAATATTGAAAATGATTTATTTGGCCATATAAGTTTAAAAAAATATCTGGATGAGGGTTATAATATAATAGAATTTTAATTTTATTTTATTTACTTTATTTATTTTATTTATTTATTTTATTTTAATTCGAGTTAATTAAATAATTTATTCTAATTAAATATTTTTGGTGAGATAAATGGTTGTTAAAATAAAAGAGGGAGTATATTGGGTAGGTTCAGTAGATTGGGAAGTTAGAGAATTCCATGGATATGAAACTTCAAAAGGGAGCTCCTATAATTCATATATAATAAAGGATGAAAAAAATGTTTTAGTTGATTCTGCAAAACATTATATGTTTGAAGAACTTATCGATGGCATTAAGTCTGTAATCGACCCAAAGGATATTGATTATATAGTGGTAAATCATGCCGAAAAAGACCATAGTGGATGTATAGGAAAACTCGTTAAATTAACCGGTGCAAAGATTATTACGAATGAAAAAGGAAAGGAAGATTTAGAGCTCCAATTTAATACAGAAGGTTGGGAATTTATAATAGTGGATACAGGAGATGAGATAAACATTGGAAAAAGAACTTTAAAATTCATAAGAACTCCAATGCTTCATTGGCCCGATAATATGGTTACATACTGCATTGAGGATAAAATTTTATTTTCCAACGATGCATTTGGACAGCATGTAGCAACATCGGAAAGATTCGACTATGAAGTTGAAAATATCGGAGAACTTTTTGAAGATGCTAAGGAATATTTTGCAAATATATTATTGCCCTACAAAATGCTTATACCAAATACTGTAAATGCCTTAAAAGATTTGGATATTGAATATATTTGCCCATCCCACGGTGTTATATGGAAAGAACATATAGACGAAATATTAAACAAATATGTGGAATGGTCATCAGAAGAATGCAAAAATAAGGCTGTAATAGCTTACAGCACCATGTATAACTCCACCAAAAAAATAGCACATGCCATAGGAAATGGACTTTCTGAAAGTGGCGTCGAAGTAAAAATTTATAATATATCCAATACACCAATGAATACAATAATGAGAGAGATATTGGATGCAAAATATGTATTAATAGGTTCTCCAACATTAAATTCAAATGTCTATCCACCAGTTGCAATGTTTTTAGCATATATGGAAGGATTAAATCCAGCAGATGGAAAAATAGCAGCGGCATTTGGCTCTTATGGATGGATGGAGATAGCAACAGATATTATAAAAAAATCTTTTGAAAAATTAAACTTTAAAATTGTTGAAGATGAATGTTTAAAATGTAGATTTGTTCCAAAGGAAGATTATCTCAAAATGTGCTATGAATTTGGAAAAAAACTATCCAAAATTAATTAAAAAATTTTAAAAAGAAATTTAAAAAATTAAAATCAAAAAAAATATATAATATAATGAAAATAATAGATATACAATAAAAAAATATAAAAAAATATAAAAAAATAAAATACAAAAGAATATAAATAAATAAAAATATCTTGCAGAAAAGAGGGATAAATTATGATAACAACAAACCATCCATTGTATGAGGCATTGAAAGATATTCAAGATTTTAAATTAAAATTAGTTGAATTTTTTAAGGATAAGGATGTATTTCCAATAAAAAATAAAACTGAATTAGCAAATGCACTGCCTTGTGGTATTTCATTACCTTGTGGAGATATTGAAGCGGGAGAATTGGTTAAATTAATGACTGATGCAGATTTTCCAATAAAAAGCCCTGATGATTTGGCAATGAAATTATCCAATAAATGCGTAATTGAAAAACAAGAAAAGAAAGAATTATAAAATATTTTTATTTTATTTTTATAGTATAATTAATTCATTCATTTATATATTTAGTTGGTGAAATAATGAAAATCTTTGGTATAAGTGGAAGTCCAAGATTACAGGGCACTCACTATGCGGTGAATTACGCACTAAATTATTTAAAAGAAAAAGGATGCGAAACTAAGTATTTTTCAGTAGCGGGAAAAGAAATAAATTTCTGCAAACACTGTGATTACTGTATAAGAAAAAAAGAGGGCTGTATCTATAAGGATGACATGAATGAAGTTTATGAAAATTTAATATGGGCTGATGGTATAATAATGGGAGCTCCGGTTTATCAGGGAAATATCACCGGGCAGTTAAAAACATTAATGGATAGATGCAGGGCAATAGTTGCTAAAAATCCAAAGGTTTTAAGTGGTAAGGTTGGAATGGGCATAGCTATTGGAGGAGATAGGAATGGAGGACAGGAGATAGCTTTAAGAACAATTCACGATTTTTACATCATTAATGAGATGATTCCAGTAGGTGGAGGTTCATTTGGTGCAAATTTAGGTGCTACATTATGGTCAAAGGACAAAGGCAAAGAGGGTATTGTAGAGGATAAAGAAGGATTGAGGGTTTTAAGAAAAACATTAAATAAATTTTTAAATAGAGTATCTGAATTTAAAAAAGCATAAATAAAAAATATATAATAAATATATAGGATTATATTGACATACTGAAATATTATAAGTTTCATTAAATTTAATGAATATATTTTAGTTAAAATAATTAAAAAAGGTGATTTTATGGTAAAAATCGCATGGGGCATTACAGGATGCGGAGATAAAATAGAGGAAATAGTTAAATTAATGATTGATTTAAAAAATAAATATAATTTGGATATTGATATATATGCATCAAAAAGTGCCAAAGTTGTTTTAAAATGGTATAAACTCTGGAATTTGTTAATAGATGAGTTTTATGATATAAGGGTTGAAGTAGATGCAAATTCTCCCTTTTTGCCGGGAAAACTTCAAACTGGAAAATATGATATATTTATTGTAGCTCCAACTACTGCAAACACCGTAGCAAAGGTGGCACATTGTATTGCCGATACCCTTATTACAAATTCAATTGCTCAGGGTATTAAAGCTAAGGTTCCAACATATATATATCCGCCAGATAATAAAATAGGAGAGATTGAAACAATAATTCCCGGTGGAAAAACTTTAAAGTTATATATTAGAAAGGAAGATGTAGAAAATGTTAATAAATTAAGAAAGATGAATGGCATAACGGTCTTGGATAGTGTGGATGAAATTAAAGATGTTATTCTGAAATATGTTAAAAGTGAGAAAAGTTAGAAATAGGGAATAACTTTGATATGTATTTCATGTCACTTTTAAAATAAGAAAGGTGATTAAATGTTAAAAATTGAAAACTTATGTGTTAAAATAGGGGATAAGGAAGTTTTAAAAGATATTAATTTAAATATTGGCGTTGGTGAAACGCATGTTTTATTTGGTCCAAATGGAGCAGGTAAATCTACATTGATAAATACCATATTGGGAAATCCAAAATATGAGGTTGTAAAGGGCAGTATTTATTTTAAAGGAAAGGATATTACCAACATGCCAATGTATGAGAGGGCAAAACTTGGAATGGGCATATCATATCAAAATCCGCCAGCAATTCCCGGAGTAAAGTTGAAAAATCTTCTAAATATTATCTCAAATAGAGAATGGAATGAAATTGAAAAGATGGCTGAAATATTGAATTTTAATGATTTTCTTGAAAGAGAAGTAAATGTTGGATTTTCGGGTGGTGAAGCAAAAAGGTCTGAGATACTCCAAATATATGCTCAAAATCCAGATTTTATCATGTTTGATGAGCCCGATAGCGGTGTAGATGTGGAAAATGTGGAATTAATTGGAAACCTCATAAACGAATTACTCGATAAAAATAAAATACCAAGTGATAGAGAAAAATCTGGTTTGATAATCACACACATGGGGCATATATTAAACTTTATGGATGTAGATAGAGCTCATGTTCTCTATGATGGAATTATAGCTTGTTCAGGTCATCCAGAAGAAATCCTTGACAACATAATTGAACATGGATATGAGAGGTGTGTAGAATGCTATCAAAAGAAAAAGCATTAAAAATAAAGGAAACCGCTGAAAAATATAGAAATGTTCCAGCACCATACGGAGAAGATATAAATCTTGAAGAATATAAAATAGAAAAAGATGGCATATCAATAGATTCATTGACTGAGCTCGACCAAGAGTATAAATCCGAACTTGAAAATATAGGTATCGATATTGAGGAGAAGAGCTCAGCAGGTTCATACTTGCAAATAAATAATAAGGCAGTTTATTCAAAAACATATTCAAACATTGAAATGATGCCAATTTCCGAGGCTCTTAAAAAATATGATTTGGATGATTACTTTTGGAATCTTGTTGAAATTAAGGATAAATACACAGCAAGAGTAGCATTGGAATTAACAGAAGGATTTTTCATAAGAGTTCCAAAGGGTGTTAAGGAAACTATACCACTTCAAACATGCCTTTTAATTGGTGAGGAGAGCTCATCTCAAAATGTTCATAATATCATCATTGTTGAAGAAGGGGCTGAATTGAATGTGATTACTGGATGTGCAACTTCTCCACATGTAAAATCAGGTCTTCATATTGGAGTTTCTGAATTTTATGTAAAAAAAGATGCAAAATTAACATATACTATGATACATGACTGGGGCGAAAATGTCCATGTTAGACCGAGAACTGGCGTATATGTTGAAGAAAATGGGATATTCATAAATAATTATGTGGTATTATCAAAGGTTAAATCTATCCAAAGTTATCCAACAGTCTATTGTGCAGGTGATAACTCAAAGGCAACCTTTCAAACTGTGGCTTATGGTAAAGGAAACTCAAAGATGGACATGGGAACAAGGGCTATATTATCGGGAAAAGGTAGCAGTGCAGATATGATTTCAAGAACTATTGTTGTAGATAATGCTGAAATAATAGCAAGAGGTCATCTCGTTGGAGAAAGTGAAGATGTAAAAGGACATTTGGAATGTAGAGGTTTAATTTTATCGGATAATGCACATCTTCATGCAGTTCCTGAATTAGAGGCTAAAAAAACAAACCTTGATTTATCGCATGAGGCAGCTGTTGGAAAAATTGCAGAAAATCAACTAATGTATTTAATGTCAAGGGGTTTAACAGAGGACGAGGCCACTTCATTGATTATAAAAGGATTTTTAAGCGTAGATATATCGGGACTTCCCCCAAAACTTGCAAAATCTGTTGAGCAAATAATGGATATGACTCTTGATGGATTGTAATTATTAATACTCATTATTTCAGTATATCCATTTTATAGGTCTATTTTATATTTTATCCATATTTCATATTTTTGTAATTATTTTATCGTAAAATAAAAACTTTTATTTTTAATGTATAATTTAAATAAAGACTGAAAAATATATAAAAATATATAAAAATTGGATGATAATGTGTAGATAATAAAATAATAAAAATATAATAATAAATTATGGGATAAAATGGAATTTACAGATACAATAATAAATTTTCTAATGAAAAATAATATAAAAACAGTTTTTTCATATCCTGGGGAACAGATTTTTCCATTATATAATAAATTAAATGAATCACCAATAAAAAATATAATGGTCAGACATGAACAGGGAGCTCTGCACATGGCTGATGGGTATAGTAGAATTACAAATCATATTGGAGTATGTTTAGCAACTGCGGGTCCTGGTGCTACAAATTTGATGACAGGCATTGCCACAGCATATAAGGACTCCTCATCTGTAATAGCCATCACTGGAAGATGCATGAGAAAATATATAAATAAAAATTATTTTCAAGAAATACCTTTGGATTTTTTAAATATATATAAAGGATATTTTATGAATAAACCAGACATAGGTTATTTCATAAATGCATTTTCTGAAACTTTAAATAATAAAAAACCTATCCATTTAAATATTCCAAGTGATATTCTTAAATCAAAGGTAAAGTGTCTCACTGAATATGACAATAATAATGACGGCATATATAACAATACCTATAATAAATACAATAGATATAATAACAGTAAAAATAATAAAAATAATGATAAAAATAACAACTATCATAAAAATGAGGATAAATTAGGATATAAGGATATAAAAGGTAAAATAATTAAAAAACATATTAATATAAAAGATATTAAAAAACCTTTGTTGCTTATAGGTCAAGGTATTTATGGAACATTATCCTACAATGATATGAGTAATATAAATAATATATTGAAGGAATGCAATATTCCAATTGCAACAACCTATCCTGCAAGAGGTGTTATTGACGAAAATTATAAGAATTGTTTAGGTTTAGTTGGAAGAAGGGGAACATTTATAGCAAATAGATATATCGTGGAAAGCGATGTTATATTTTCAATTGGTGTAAGCCTTTCATACAACACCATACCTGAAAGTATTAGGGATAAAGTTTTAAAAAAAGTAATTAATTTGGACATTAAAATTAATGATTTAAGTGATATTAAGAACTTAATTGATGGATTAAATGAGTTATACAATGATAGTTCATTAAATAATAGCAATAAGGTTATGACTACCAATACCAATAATATCAATAATTATTATAATAATTGTGATAATAACAATACAAATAAGGATAATAAAGGTAATATTCCCAATATTAATAATAGTCTAAATTTTAAATTAGGGGATTACTCTTCAAAAATCAAAGAGATACTATATAATTTACCCAATGATTCAATAATTACCACAGATGCTGGAAATCATACAGTCTTTGTATCATTATTAAAAAAATGTGTAATTCCAAGAAATATTATATCATCTCATAGCATGGGAACTATGGGATTTGGGCTTCCCGCTTCGATTGGAGTTAAATTTGGATGTTTGGATTATAATATCGATAGGGAGGTAATTTCCATCAATGGTGATGGCGGTTTCCAGATGAATATGCAGGAGCTCGCAACAGTATCAGAAAATAATCTAAAAATACTTATTATAATAATGAAAAATAGTAGATTAAATGTATTTGGTAATATAAAAAATCCAGATTTTAATAAAATAGCAGATGCCTACGATATTGATAATGTTTATATAGAAGATATCGATGAAATAGGAGGAAATATAAAATATTATTTAAACAATAACAAACCTTATCTTATGGTAGTTGAATGTGAAAATGAGGGGCTACCTAAACCTTTTATTTAATTAAATAAATTAACTTAAATAATAATAATTTAAAATGATGATGATTTTAAAGTTAATCAAGGTATTAAATAAAAAAATAATTAAAAATTAAAAAAATAAATAGAATTAAATTATTACCAATGGAGGAATAAACATGGATGAATTATTTAAAACACTAACAAGCAATATGCACTTTAATGCAACGGCATTAAGTGATAAAACATGGAATCAAAATTGGAGAGTTCCTGAGGGGCTTATATCAATAATCGGATTAAAAAATGGAAAAAGTCCAGTTTTTTATTATGGTGTTACAAAAAACTGTAAAGAGAATTATGTGCTGAAAAAAGGGATTTCTGACAATAAAAATAAATTTATAAACGCAAGACTTTACTTTAAATTTGATAGAGCAGATATTATTGAAAAAGAAAAATATGTCGTAGCAAATGGATTTAATGGTCTTTTATTATGTATAAAAATAGACAAAGAGAAGTTTATAAACACTTTTGAAAGGATGCTTATGGAAAAATATAATAGTGGAGATGAGCACATAATTGATGTTTTGGAAAGAATGAAAGAAAGAAATATGTTTAATTCAGTTGAAGAAAGTGCGAGATATATTGCAAATAGGGATTATAATTGGTTAATAGGTAGATTAAAATATAAAGCAGGACTATTTAACTATTCTGGTCAAGGATATTGGTTATTACCATTAAAAACAAAAATGGAGATTACAAAAGGATTTGAAATAACTAATAACGAACTTATCGTTGATTTGGAAAATACAGAATTGTTTAAAAATTATCTAATATATGTAGATGTTAAAAATAATATAATAAGATACAATAAAAGCAGGTTATGTAAAAGTGGATATTCATTTGTGGATGAGGTAAGAAAACAGATGCACGATGATATATGTCCATGGTGTGGTGGAAAACTCAGATTGGTAAAAACCAAAAGAGGAGAGTTTTTAGGATGTTCAAACTATCCGAACTGTCTTTATAGGAGATTCTTAAAAAAATAATATTATTTCATTTTTAATTTTTTTAATTTTAAACATGCCTATTAAATTTTTACATTAGTTATTTAATTATTTAATTTATTATTACTCTAATTAAGGGATATATTATGCTAAAAAAGATAATGGTAAAAGGCATAGTTCAAGGTGTGGGATTTAGACCTTTTGTTTATAGAATTGCCAAAGACAATAGTTTAAGGGGATATGTAAAAAATATGGGAAATTATGTTGAGATAGTGGTAATAGGAAATAAAACTAATATAAACGCTTTTTTGGATGATTTAATGAATAAAAAACCACCATTGGCAAAAATTAATGAAATAAAAGTTTTTGATGAAGTTGATGAATCCCTATATAAATATTACATGGATTACTATAACGATTTTATTATAGAAAAAAGTCAAGAAAATAACGAAAATAATGAGGAGGGAACAATTCCACCAGATATAGCAATATGTGAGGATTGTTTAAAGGAAATAATGGATAAAAATGACAGGAGATACAAATATCCATTTACCGCATGCACAAATTGTGGTGCGAGATTTACCATAGTAAAGGAGCTCCCCTACGATAGAGATAATACATCCATGGATAAATTTCCATTATGTGAGGATTGTTTAAATGAATATAAAAACCCATTGGATAGGAGATTCCATGCTCAGGCAACATGCTGTCCAAAATGTGGTCCAAAAGTATTTTTAACGGATAAAAATGGAAAAATACTATGTGAAAAAGAAGATGTTATTGAAAATACAGTAAATCTTCTGAAAGAGGGACATATAATTGCAATAAAAGGCGTTGGTGGAACTCATTTAGCCTGTTGTTGTGATAATGATGAAGTTGTATTAAATTTAAGAAATAAATTAAATCGTCCAACTCAACCATTTGCCATAATGACAAAATTGGAATATTTAGATTTATTTGCAACTTTTGATGATGATGAATTGAATCTTTTAAAATCCTCAAAAAGACCTATTGTTGTTCTTGAAAAAAATAAAGATTACAATAAATATTTTTCAAAATATGTATCCAATTTAAATACCATAGGCGTTATGCTACCGTATTCCGCATTACATTATCTTTTATTTGATAATACCGATAAAATTGCCTATATTATGACATCCGCCAATCTTCCAGGTCTCCCAATGTCTATAAAAAATAAAGATATATTAAATAATTTGAAGGATATTGCAGACTACTTTTTGCTTCACAATCGTGAAATAATAAATAGGTGTGATGATAGCGTATTAAAGAAAATAAATAACAGAATGATATTTTTAAGGCGTTCAAGAGGCTATGTGCCAGAACCCATTATTGTAAATAACAGTTTAATTAAAAATAACAACAAAAATATATTATGCGTGGGTCCTGAGCTCAACTCAACGGCATGTTTAGTTAAAGGCAATAAGTTTTATTTAACGCAATATATTGGAAATACCTCCAAGTATGAAACATTTAACTATTTAAATGATGCAATATACAATATTTTAAGATTAACAAATACAAATAAATTAGATGCTGTTGTAAGTGATTTACATCCAAGTTATAATTCTACAAAACTTGCATACGAGCTCGCAGAGAAATTTGATACCGAGCTCTATAAACTACAACATCACAAAGCACATGCCTATGCATTGATGGGAGACAACGACATATTTGAGGACGCTATTTTTATCACTGTCGATGGGCTTGGATATGGTGAAGATGGAAATATTTGGGGAGGTGAAATTTTAAAATATAGGTATGATTATGATGATAAAAATAATAATGGAAATAAAAACTATAAAAACGATAAATATATAAAAAGAGTGGGTCATTTGGAAGAACAGTATCAAACAGGCGGGGATTTATCTGCAAAATATCCGCTTAGAATGTTATTTTCAATACTGTATAAAAGATTAAATTCCGATGAATTAATTGAATTTATTAAGAAATATAACTTTTTCAGTGATAAGGATTTGAAACTTATGCTTTTCCAGTTGGATAAAAAAATAAATGTTATAAAAACCACATCGTGCGGAAGAATTTTAGATTCTATCTCTGCATTACTTTCTATAACAAATAAAAGAACTTATGATGGTGAATATGCCATTAGAATGGAAAGTGTAGCGGAGAGTTATATAAAAAAACATCCAGATGATTATACTAAATGTTTAAAAATGGCTAAAAATGATATCGAAATAAAAAACAATATATTAAATACAACCGATTTAGTTTATAACTGCTATAATATGCTATTAAATGGATTTAAAAAAGGATTTATAGCTTATTATATTCATTTGGCTATTGCAGAAGGACTTTCAGAAATTGCCATGAAAAATGCGGAGCTCTATGATATTAAATATATAGGTTTAACAGGTGGAGTTTCCTATAATAAAATCATATCTGAGAGAATAAGGGAAAATGTGGAAGATAACGGATTTAAATTTTTATACCATAAGCAAGTTCCCAATGGGGATGGTGGTATTAGTTTTGGTCAGGGCATTGGATATATTTTAAACAGCAGGTGTTAAAATTTAAATGAGGTAAAAAGCATTATATATTGTTTAATTTATAAAATTTATAGTTAGATATGTTGGAATTAAATAGTAAAAAATATATAAAAATAAAATAATAAAAATAAATGTTAATTGAATATACTAATTAATAAATAAATATTAAAAATATAAAATAATTTACTAATGTCATTAAAATGGGGTATAATGAATAATGGTGAAACAATGCTAAAAAAAATATTTTTATTTCTTACATTTATTTTTTTAACATCCGCAGTATATGCTGAATCTGCACCGATACTCCCAGCTTCATATTATGGAACTATCAATGTAGAAGGTGGAGGAACATTAAATAATGTAAAATTGGTGGCAAAAATTAATGGGGAGGAAAGAGGCTCGATAATTATCAAAAATAATAAATTTGGGGGAAAAAGTTATTCAGAAGAAAAATTGATAGTTAAAGGAAGTTCGGATGATGAAGGAAAAACTGTTGAATTTTATATCGGAAATTATAAGGCTGATGAAACCACAACATGGAAAAGTGGAGATGTAAAAGAATTATCATTAACTTTTCCAAAAGAGGTATTGGGCAATAATGAAAGACATAATATATCTAATAACATATCCACCAACTCATCTATATCTACTAACTCAACCGTAGAAGGTAGCAGTGGGACTATTTCACAAACTATCGCAGTGTCTTATAACGATGTAGCAAGTGATATAAAATCAGAAAAGATTAAAAAAATTGTTCATAACTATAAATTGATATTAGGTTCCGAAATTGACAAAGATTTATCGGCAAAACATCTTAAAGATACATCAGAATTAGTAAATAAACCATTGGAAATAAAAGAAGACTGTATATTAATAGGAGGTCCAGTAGCTAACCCATTAACTAATAAATATCTTTCCAAATTTAATGTTAAAGTAACAAATAACTACCCAGGAGCTCATATGGGAGTCATCCAAAAACAGACAATAAATGGACATAATGTAATATTATTGGCAGGTTCAGATAGATACGGAACAAAAGCAGCAGTAGAATACTTCAAAACATTGGATGATATTCCATCAGAACCTACATTTGTAGAATGGAAAGATGATGAAGCTATAAAAATAAATAAACCTTAATTACTTTTTTTATTTTATATTTTCTAATTCAATAATTTTTATAACTTATAAAATGATAGATAATATAATAAATAATATAAAATTTTTAAATGTTATAAAATAAAAAGGGGTGGTGGTTAATCATTAAAAGATATTTATATATCCCAATAGTTATATCAATAATATTTTTAGGCATTATGTGTTGCTGTGTAAATAATAACTTAGATAGGACAGGCGACAACAGGGAGAATGGTATAATTGTTGTTAATATAACGGTTATATGCGATAATCCTATATCAAAAAATTATGTGTTAATTAAAGGAGAGCCTAAAAATGTATCACTTTATAGGTTTTATTATATTAATGAGGATATTCCTGGTTCAGGAGTATTTGAAAAAATAAAAACAATACCTCTTAAAAAAATCAGGGAGAATAAATACCTGGAATTATAGTATTAAATATATCAAATTTATCTAAAAATTACACGTACTGTGTTGGATATCCAGCTTTAAATTATATCGATGAAAAAACATGTGCTATCATACCTATAAAAAATAGTAATAATAGAAGTATAAAAATAAAAAATACTACAATATTTCAGTTCATTACTGGAAATCATTAGTAGCTGTGGGGTGAAAAGGAGAATTATCTGATAATTATACATTAACGTCCTCCAACTACTATAATATTAAAGATATTAACGGTAGCAACCTATTTATAATGGATGGATTTTATAATGGAGGAGCTCCGGGAAATCCAATGTTGCCGTATAAAATTTATAATATAATCCTTCCGTCAAATTGTAATTTATCCACGGTTAAATTGGAAATAATTAAAGTTGATGGAAACTATATAAATAGAACATTAAATATTAAACCAGCTCCACCAAGTTGCAGATGGAATAAATAAAACAATAGTAGATTATGGAATAGGGAAACATATCGTCAATGGATACAATATGAATATATATAACAATGATAGTTTTTACCCAGAGAGACCCGCAAATATCGTAAATAAAGGGCAGTTGAGAGAGGCAAAATTAATAGCCATATCTTTTAACCCTATTCTCTATAATCCAGTTCAAAAAAAGGCTTACCATGTTAAAAAAGTAGTTTTCAGAGTATCCTATAATTTAAGGGGTGAAAATCATCTACCTTCATTATTGAATACTGCTGATAAAAAATATTCTATATCCACATATACTAAGCATCTCTTGAATCATTATAATTTATTGAATTCTGATGCATTAAATACCAATACCCTACTACCTGCTGAATATGGCTCATCATCCGTTAAGTATGATTATGTAATTGTAACAACAAATCGCATTAATAAATCAGCCAAAGCATTAAATAATTTTACAAACTGGTTAAAAATTAGAGGATTTAATCCATTGATTATAACCGAAAATGATTATGGAAATGCCACAGGACAGCAAAGAGTCATAACTATTAGAAATTGGTTAAAAAATCATTACCAAACCTAGGAATAAAATATGTATTGTTGATTGGCAATCCAAACCCAGATGACCCATTAAATGATTCAGATGGCTACGGAGATATTCCAATGATGATGTGTTATCCAAGATATTATGCAACATATTATCGAGCATCACCAACAGATTATTTCTATGCAGATTTAACTGGAAATTGGGATTCAGATGGAAATGGTATATATGGAGACCTTAATGATGATGTGGATTTCTATCCAGAAGTATTTGTCGGAAGAATCCCATTCTATGGAAATTTCACCCAACTAAATAATATATTTATAAAAACCATAAATATGAAAATAGCAGTGGTAATTGGAGAAGAAGAGTTTTACTACCCATGGCGATAGCAAATTATAAAAATGAAGATGGAAGTTGGTATGAAAGAACAGATGATAGGGATTTACCAAAATATTTAATTGAAAATATATTGCAACCATTAAATTATTCTTACTATATAATGTATGAAAGAGAGGGGTTAAATCCAGTTCCAACTAGTGCTCCATATTACAATGCACCAATAAACAAAGAAAATGTGATAAACGAGTGGAATAAAGGATATGGATTGGTATTTTGGAGCGGACATGGTAGCTCATGGGGAGCTTATAGGAAATATTGGGCATACGATAATAACAGTAATGGTGTTCCTGACTACAATGAAATGAAGTAGGGTAAATTTTACTAATTCATCTGATGTATGTAATTTATCGGACAACAAACCAGCAATAACTTATCAATGTTCGTGCTTAAATGGATATCCAGAAGATTCGGATAATTTAGGATATTCATTATTAAAAAGAGGTGCAGTTGCTACGGTTTCAGCTTCAAGGGTTTCATGGTATAATCCAGGATATTGGAAACCAGATGGAACAGCAAGTGGTAATGAGATTGGCTATAAATTTTCAAAATATTTGGCATTGGATTATCCCGTTGGAGAGGCACTTTATGCGGCAAAAAGTAATCTTGCTAATTATGATGATGGCTGCTGGATGATGAATTTAATGGATTTTAACCTATATGGCGACCCTTCATTAAGTTTAAATAATAAAGTTAATTTGAATAAAAAAATCTTTATAAATTATTTACCTTATAATATCGAGATTCCTGGATATTATATATTAAATACTTCCTGTGAAAATCTAACTACAACAGCAATAACCATAGATGCAAATAATGTTGTGTTGGATGGAAATGGGCATATTTTAGACAGGAATACTACAAATTGGCATTGGAAATGTGGTATCTATGTAAATAATCATAAAAATATCACAATAAAGAATTTAGCTGTTAAAGGATTTGATGAGGGAATTTACCTTGGTTCATCATCCAACAATACAATAACTAATGTAAATGTAAGTATTAATTATGGTGATGGAATCATCCTTAATACATCATTCAACAACAATATAACCAACAATAATTTCAACAATTGTGGATTATGTATTTGGAAATCATACCATAATACAATAAAAAACAATACAGTTAATGGAAAACCGTTGGTTTATTTAGAAAATGAAAAAGATAAAGTAATAGACAATGCAGGTCAGTTATAGCCATAAATTGTAAAAATATAACTTTAAGAGATATGTCAATAAATAATGTAAGTTTTGGTATTGAATTTTGGAATGTATCTAACAGTAAAATAACTAATGTAAATGCAAGTAATAATAATTATGGAATTACTCTTGATTTATCATCCAACAATACCATAACTAATGTAACTGTTTGCAATGACCATAATGGAATTTACCTTGATTCATCATCATCCAATATAATCTACCTAAACAACTTCATAAATAACAGTAAGAGAAATATCTACCTAACTAACTTACAAAATAACATATTCCACTCACCATATATAATAAACTACACATACAACGGAAATACATATTGCAATTACTTAGGAAACTACTATTCAGATTACAATGGTACTGATTCAAATGGAGATGGTATTGGAGATACTCCTTATAATCTTGACTACTGTAACAACATTAATGATAATTATCCATTAATAAACAAATTTGAAAACTATAAAATAAATAGAATTATTAATATTACCCCTCGACCGGACCTAACAGTAACAAATATTAGAATTCTAAAACCTCTAATAGTGGTAAATAACTCTTACATAGTATATGCAACCATTAAAAACATGGGAATGAATGATGCATCATCATTCAATGCAGTATTGAAAGATAACGGTAATATTGTAGCTACAAAAACAATAAATTCATTAAATGCAAATAGTATCGAAACCATTTTATTTAATTGGAAACCTTTAACAATAGGAGCTCATAATTTAACAGTAGTTGTAGATATCAACAACCCAAGTAAATGAGATAAATGAATCAAATAATAAATACTCAGCAGTATTTTATGTATATGGCAATATTTTGGCTAAATTAAATCCAGAATATATAATCTCAAAAACAGGCGAAACATTCAATATAAGTTTGGAAGTGGATGATATTCCTAATTGTGGAGGGTTTGAAACCATTATTACATACAATAAAAGTATATTAAACTTGACAGCCATTACATTGAGCAATGTTTCAAATAATGCAAATTTAAGAATGATAAATACCTCATCAGGATTAATAAGTTTGGTGTGGTTCTCCAATCTTCCAAATAATAATTTTAAAGTAGCAACATTAACCTTTAAAGCGTTAAATTCAGGAAATGGCAATATTTCATTGCAAAAAACCACAATTTGCGACAGTAACGGAACAAAATATTCAAATATAATTACAAAAGTAACCAACTATTGTATTATAAGTAGAACCACCATACACTTGAAAAAAGGTTGGAATGCAATATCATTACCACATAGGAACAACATAACATTCGATAATCCTTCAAATGTTGTAGAGATAATCACATACTACAACAACTCATGGAAATTAAATAGGGAAAACAATTTGAAGGTATTGTATGGATACTATATATTCTGTAAAAATGATACTATAATGAATATATTATATAATAGTAACTCAGAACCTTCAAACCCACCATCAAGAATAGTATATCCAGGATACAACTTAGTAGGTGTAAATCCAGCAATAAATGATTATGAAAACTACAATGGAAAGGTAAAACTAAGCGATTATATATTATCCATAAACAACACTTGGATACAAATACTTGATTTAGATGGACGCATATATACAAGAAATGACAATATATCCAATGTATATTTGGAACCCTACAAGATATACTGGTTAGGAATGAGTAAAAAAGATACCCTACTTGGTAGAAATGTAAATTAAGTAAGTTTAAATAATAATGAAATAATTCCTACTACAATCGTAAAATAAATGCCTTATATAATCTTAT